>JAAUPE010000060.1 GCA_012034595.1 Calothrix sp. CSU_2_0
GGGAGAATCCCCGTGGCAAAGTTTGCCCGGTGGCGCATTTCGCGGCTATGCCGACTTGTTCGCTTTTAGCGTTCCCGCAGGGTAGCGACTGCCGTCCGTGGGCATTAATTGCGAATTGCGAATTGCGTAGCTTGCTTCTCGCGACAGCGAGTATTGCGAATTGTACTGACCCTCCGGTTAAAAAATATCAACTTTATCTGTAATTTCCCAGGGTACACGAATATCTGTTCTCCCAACATGACCATAGGCTGCTAATTTTTCGTAAAAACCACCTTTCACAAGGGAAGGTAAAAATCTTAAGTTGAATTGTTTAATAATTCCAGCCAAACGAAAATCAAAATTTTTTTCTAAGATTTTGGTAATTTCTTCATCGGAGATTTTTCCCGTCCCAAAGGTTTCGACTTGGATACTTAAAGGTCGAGAATATCCGATGGAATAACTAAGTTGAACTTCACATTCCTCGGCGATTTTAGCAGCAACAATATTTTTTGCTGCATAACGGGCTATATAGGCTCCAATTCGATCTATTCTGGTTGGGTCTTTCCCGCTTAAAGCTGCACCACTATGTCGGGAATATTCTCCATAGGTGTCAATCGCATTTTTTCGCCCTGTTAAGCCAGAATGAATTGAAGGACCACCGACGTTAAATGGTTCGTCGAAGTCGATAAAAATTCTGGTGTTTCGATCTGGTTGAAGTTCCTCGTATAAAAATATCGGTTTAATCACCGCTTCGCGAATATCATCAGCAAGTTCTTGGAAATTGGATTTTTCTAAACTATTTTTGACTGGCAATAATAGAAATACTATGAATTTTATAGGGTTTGCGTTCTCGGTACTCTATGCCGACTTGAGTTTTGCCATCCGGAGATAAATAACCTAGTTTTTTTTGCAATTTGACCGCACTGAGTTGTCTGGCTAATTTATGGGCTAAATGAATTGGTAAGGGCATCAAAGTAGGGGTTTGATTGCAAGCAAATCCAAACACTGTCACCTGGTCTCGAACCGTAATTTGCTCAATTTCGGCATCGGACAATTTCTGTTCATCAAGTTCCGCAAAATTATGAATGCTGGCGGTTGGTAGTGCTTTCAAACTAGTTAAAATACTACAAGTCTTACCATTAAAATCTGGTTGGTCGTAGCCAACCTTATCAATAACTTGCCTAGCAATATTGGTAAAATCAACATTCGCATTCGGCTCAAATCTAGCTGCCAAAAACACAATCCCTGTAGACACAGCACATTCTGTAATAATTTTGGCATAGGGGTCTTGGAGAAGGAAACGGTCTACAATTGCATCGCTGATTTTATCGCAGAGTTTATCTGGATGTCCTTCTGTAACTGATTCAGAAGTAAACAAAAAATCTTTTTTCATAATTAATTAGGGAGTAGTAAAGAATTATTTTCACCGACAGATATTGTCTTTCTTCGGATGGAAACATTTAACTAAAAATCCAAAATCCAGAATCCGTCTTGGAAAATTGAGCGGGACGGAAACCGACACCGCTCATTTTCCGCAAAATCCAAAATCTAAAATCCAAAATCTAAAATCCAAAATCCAAAATCATATTATCTAGCCGAACTGAGCTTTTTTCTTGTTTCATTGACTATCAAAGGTAAGAAGGCACTGCTAGTAATTACAAGTCCATCTGTAAGATTAATTGGTGACAAACTTAATAAAATTCGCATTCCGGGAACTCCCAGACAAAGCAATTGCAAGCCAATCGAACCAAAAATAGCTATATTCAAATATTGATTTTGTGGCAGTTTATCAACATCAAACACGGTGGATGTTGGGGAGCGACAACTGAGGGCATAAAGCAGTTGACCAACGGTCAAACTCATAAAAGCAATCGTACTTGCTTGGGGACCCATACCATATTTACGAATACCGTATCCATAAGCAGCTAAACTACTCAAAGATATGCTTCCAGATTCAAAGAAAATACTACCAAAATCGGATTTTTTAATAATCGGTTCGTCGGGGTTACGGGGTGGTTTAGTTAATACATCCGGTTCGGTTGGTTCTAAGGCAAGGGCTAAACCGGGAAAGATATCTGTAACTAAGTTCAACCACAGAAGTTGAATCGCATTTAACGGTTGTCCCATACCCGCAGTAGTTGCTGCTAGCATCACTATGATTTCACTGAGGTTAGTAGACAAAAGAAAATGCACCGATTTTCTGATGTTGTTATAGATAGTTCGTCCCCGACTCACAGCTATAATCATGGTCTCCAAATTATCATCGGCAATGATGATATCTGCAACCTCCCGCGCAGCGTCGGTACCACCGCTACCCATCGCCACACCCACCTGCGCGGCTTTTAAGGCTGGGGCATCATTTATACCATCCCCCGTCATGGCAACGACTCGTCCGGCTGACTGCAATGCTTGGACAATCTGGAGTTTGTTGGCAGGGCTAATCCGAGCAAATACATTTACTTTGTCAAATAGGGCGGTTTTTGCTTCAGGATTAATACTGCTTAAGTCAGTGGAATCCAGGATTTTTAACTGATGGTGGTTGGCTAATTCTAACTCTTTGGCGATCGCAAATGCTGTGGGGGTTTGGTCTCCGGTAATCATTACGGTATCAATTCCTGCTTGATGGAATTGACCGATTAAGTCTTTGACTCCTGTTCTAATGGGGTCTGTCATCCCGATTAAACCCAGCCAAATCAGATTTTGTTCGGGATTGTTCGCTAAGTTTTCTGTCATGTCTGCATCACTGATACGAGTATAAGCTACTGCCAGTACCCGTAATGCTTGACCCGCCATCCGCTCGTTTTCCAATTCAATTGCTAATTTATCCTCTTCAGTCAGGGGAACTATTTCCCCTACTTGCATCCAGCAATTGCACAGTTGCAAAACTTCCGTCGGTCTACCCTTGACCGCAACCAATGTATGGCGATCGCAAGTATCGTGGAGGGTACTCATAATATTACGATTTTCCGATCGCTGGTTAATTCCCTTGAGAGGATGATTTTTCCGCAGACCGATTACATCAACCCCAGTGGCGATCGCCATATCAATTAAGGCATTTTCCGTTGCGGAACCATTGACGATGTACTCACCATTTGAACCTTGCATCACCTCACTTTCATTACACAGAACCGACACATGTAACATCTGCAACAAGCCATCGGAATTATAGGGATTAATGGTTTGATTGATGTTGCGAAATTCACCATTCCCAACCCGAATTACCTGGGAATCACAATGTATTTCCACCACTGACATGCGGTTTTCCGTAATCGTCCCAGTTTTATCCAAACAAATCTTTTGTACCGAACCCAACGCTTCCACCGCATTCAAACTCCGCACCAAAACTTGATGTTTCCGCATATCGCGAATTCCCAAAGCCAAGGTTGTAGTTGCCACCGTCGGTAGACCCTCCGGAACTGCGGCGACGGCTAAGGATATGGATGTCGTTAACATTACCAACCACGGATAGCCCCGCAATAATCCAATCAGAAAAACAATCCCGCAGATACCACCACTCAACAGCACCAATTGACTACCAACTTTGTCCAATTGTTTAGCTAGGGGAGTATCTGTCGCACTTGCCGAACCAACCAGTTGTTGGATGTGACCGAGTTCCGTAAATTTACCAGTTCCCGTCACCACCGCCATACCTTGCCCACCCGTAACAAGAGTACCTTTGTATACCATGTTTATTCGGTCTGCCAGGGAAACATCTTCGCCGGATAGGGGTTGAGTTATTTTTGTGACTGGTATACTTTCACCTGTTAATGCCGACTCATCGACACTTAAATTATCTGCCTGCACCAGTCTGGCATCTGCGGCAATATAACTACCAGGTTTGAGGACTAAAATATCTCCAGGAACAATATTTTCGGTATTTATTTCCGTAGTTTGACCATTTCTCAAGACAAAAGTCAATGGGCGATCGCATTTTTTGAGGGAACGAATAATTTTTTCCGACTGACTTTCTGTAAAATAGCCAATCGCAGCATTAATTCCCACAACCCCCATAATCACCAAAGCATCAATCCAGCCACCTGCTACCCCCGAAAGCACGGCTGCACCAGTTAATAAAGCTACAGGTAAAGACTGAAACTGCTCGGTCAAAACCCGGAGTTGGGAACGCGATACCGACTCAGGTAAAAGATTTTGTCCGTGTTTATTGAGTTTTTCTAAAGCAGATTCATCAGATAAGCCTAAAGTTTTGGAACTGTTCAAACACCCAACCACTGCATCAGCTTCAAGTAAATGCCAATCCTCAGTGGTTTGATTTGCATTCACGGAGATAATTTCCTGGGGATTCCTAGCCATTGGCGGCACTTTTGCTAACTGGTTTGAGAACCGATCTTGATTGGATTTCTGCCGATACTCTCGAACTATACACAGGATAATATGCTGAATTTGTAAATGGCTAATATCTGGATTAAAAAAAATTAAAACATTACTAGTCAGTGTATTTGCACGCACAGAAATAATTTCGGGTATTTGTTTCAGCGAGAATTCTAGATAATACTTAAAAGATTCCCGCAGATAAAGTTCATTTAATTTATACCGACCCCTACCTTTGATGCTGGTGTGTATTGCTTGAACCACAAAGTACCTCCTAGCCAGTTCCAATTCCTGTGTTTGCTATCTGTTTGTGAATGTTTCCCATCTATCAATCAGATATCCTCTGAATCCAATCAAAAAGATAGTACAAAAACTTGAGGATTCCATGAGGAGCAAATACTAATTTGAGGAGTCAATAATATAACCATACACATACACATACAAAACCCCCTCCAAAGATGCGATCGCGTCTGGGAAGGTGGAGTTATATAGGAATGTATGAAAGGAGGTTGAAAAATTAGAGTATAAGGGGAAAAGGTTTAGTGTCAATAAAACCTTGATTTTCTACAAAACAGGGATAGCTGCGATCGCTAATAGCAACAAAACAAATAAAGCCACTACACCAAGTTTCAAAACCGAATATTTTGTGATTATATGGAATGCGGGATTATCAGCCATATTTGCACCTCCATGAAATTTTTGCTCGCAGGGGAAGCCGATTATCTGTGAATTAGATACTTACCCTCTTATTATCTCTTACCAACACAGGGGATAAGCAATAATTAACATTTCTTTGTCTCCAAATCAAAAGTTTGCAGTGTAACTGCCAATGTTTTGCTCCTTCTTTTGTCCGCAATAATTACCATAACCTTTATACACAAATAATTTGAGGAACTTGTGAGAGTCACGATCGGAATCTAACGTTTATTGCTTAAAAACTGCCAAACTTAAAAAGTATTCCGAACCCAAATTGTTATCAATTCCCGAACACATTAGCGGTCATGTTGTTGTTGCAGGTTATGGCAGAGTCGGAAAAGTATTGGTCAATATCGTGCAAAACCAAGGCTATCCAGTAGTCGTCATCGAAAATAGCGAAGCATCAATTCAACGTTTGCGGAATCTAAACATACCCTATATTTTCGGGGATGCAGATTCGGAACTAGTTTTGGAAAAAAGCCACTTAGAAACAGCCAAAGCACTCGCGATCGCTCTTCCCGATCCCGCTAGTACCCGCATCCTCCTTTCCCATGCACTCGCGATCGCACCCAACTTAGATATTATCGTGCGATCGCATTTCGATCGCGAAATCGATTTGCTCACCCAAATGGGAGCAAAGGAAGTCGTACAACCGGAATTTGAAGCGGCTTTAGAATTAGGATCGCATTTACTAACAACTTTGGGAGAACCGGAAACCAGTATTCGGCAAATTCTCTCTACAATTCGCATTGGCAAATATCGCAGTATCCGCTCGAATTTTAGACATTTGGATGAAAGTTAGAATTTTCTGCAATTAGGCTCACAAGTTCCTTACACAGCACTTGCTAAATCTCAAAAATCAGATTTTTTCTTAGATATCTTACCAGGATGAAAGAGCGATCGCGATTGGAATTGCGATCGCTCGAAGGTTATGTATTATCGCCTTGTCTTACCTTTTTCCACTCAATTAAATATTTGCAGCATTGATTTGCTAATTACTAGGGCAAGTACGATATTTGACATGATAAACTAAACCACGATGGGCGAGATCGAAAGAGTCAACAGTAGCCATTCCCTTACCTTTGGCAATCATGTTTGCATTTACCCGCATGTTTAAACTGTCTCCACAACGAGACCAAACATCCGCAACTGTCACCAAACTATCTCGGACGTTATATTCCCGTTCACCAGTAAAGGTTCGCGAAAAAACTGGTCCATTTTGACCCGCAAAGAAATATTCGGCTCTCAGTCTAGCAGTGGTTTCGGGAGCTACATAACCCCGATAATCGGCATCGTAAAGAGATATTTGATAGCCTTGAGGGACTCCAATGGGAATACTCAAATTACAGCTTTTACGGCTTTCGGTGGGTTTATTTCCAAGGGCGATAAATCGATCGAATAGAATACTTAATTCCTGACCATCCGGACTGAGACTGACACTTGCGGTTCCTCCCGGACACCCATTCCCACCATAATTTGCACCCATAATTTCAACTTTTGGTGCGGCAAAAGCAGGGCTAATAAAAGCAGTCAATAATGCAGATGTTGCGAGAATTGTTGGTATCAGTTTATTAGATACTTTTTTGAGATTTTTCTTATTCATACAGACCTCCATCCCTCTGATGTAATTTTTTTTTGAGGAATTTACCGAGGAAAAGGTTTAAAAATTTATTCTTGTATCTACTATTATTTTACTTCGACGACCAATAAAGGTAATATAAATAATTGATAAAGTTTACAATTTAGTGATTTTTAATCTCCGTCACCGATAAAAATCTAAATAGTACTAACAACAGCTTTTAAATTTTATTAAAAAAAATTACTGCATCGGCAGCACAATCGAAAACTATGTCTAGCAGAGATTGCTACAAGTGCTAGGGTGATAACCAGAATTCCAGCACCGTCAACGATCGGTATTTCCTCACAAAATCCTCAAGTTATTTTCATACCCTAAATATTATGGAAGTTGCATATTTTGGGAGCATCCCAGACAAATATTCAATAGCTTGAAGCAAAGCCATTTGGCACAAGCAAATCGGAGGTTTCAAATTATGACATTTATTTTTAAAAATCGAACTCAAGTCGGACAAATGCTGGCAAAAAAATTATCGGCTTATGCAAACCAAGCCGATACAATTGCGATTCCCTGCGGGATAGCTTCGCTTACCGCTTTAGTTCGCGCAGGTGTTCCCGTGACATACGAAATTGCTACAGCCCTTAACATTCCCCTCGATATTGTTACCGTCAAAAAGCTATCGGTACTTGGTAACAGCGAATTGGCAATGGGAGCCTTAGCGAAGCTCCCTGGGACGGGGTATTATCGATGAAGTTGTCTGTTTACTAACTCCAGAGCCTTTTTACAACGTTGGGTTTAGATACGAAGATTTTGCGGAAATTATCGATGCAGAGGTTCGCAATCTAATCGAACGCTCGCATTTGAGATTTGCGATCGCAGACAATTAAATTGGTGAGGTGGATTTGATGAAAACACAAAAAAGATTGGGGATTCTCACGAGTGGAGGAGATTGTCCGGGTTTGAATGCGGTAATTCGAGCAGTTGTCAACCATGCAATTTCGACTTACGGTTGGGAAGTTGTCGGTATTCCCTATGCGACAAAAGGTTTATTGGAAAGAAAAGCTATTCCCCTATCGTTGCATGGTTTGGATTTGCGGGGAATTGACCCGTTGTTAAATATGGGAGGAACGATTCTCGGTAGTATTAATAAAGGAGATACCCTCGATCGCATCGATGAAATTATCACTTGCTATCATGACTTGGAACTCGATGCTTTGATTGGCATTGGTGGAGATGGCAGCTTGGCAATATTGAACAAATTACGAGCGGTGGGAAATTGGCAGTTTATTGCCATTCCCAAAACCATCGACAATGATGTAGCACTAACGGATCGAGTGGTGGGATTTGATACTGCTGTGAACACGATCGTCGATTCGCTCAACCGTCTCACATTTACCGCAGCCAGCCACGATCGCATTATGATTGTTGAAGTGATGGGACGTAGCGCTGGGCATTTGGCACTACATTCGGGTATTGCTGGTGGTGCAGATGTAATTTTGATTCCTGAAATTGCCTATAAAATCGGGGAAATATGCCAACATCTGGCAGAGTTACGCGAAAAGTGGGGACGCAAATTTGCAATTGTTGTGGTTGCGGAAGGAATAAAGATTGCTGAAGATTCGGCTTTATATCCGTCGTGTCAAACTCCAACTTGCGGAATCGGACAATATATCGCAGACGAAATCCGCAATTGCAGTCACAACGAACTCGATATTCGCGTTTCCGTGTTGGGACATATTCAACGGGGAGGAATACCTACAGCTTTGGATAGATTAGTTGCAACAGCTTTTGGTAAAACTGCCGTGGATTTAGTCGCTGCTGGGGAAACTGGAAAAATGGTTGCTTGGCACAATGGACAAGTCGAAGCTGTTGCTTTGGATGCGGTATTGCTTCATAGTCCATTGCATGTAACGACAAATTCTTATTTAGTGGAAACAGCCCGTGCTTTGGGTATTTATATTGGTAAATAAGTTTTCTACCTTCTCCTAGTTGTTTTACTCGCTCTGATTTTTTCTTGCTTGTAAATAGAGATACTTGATTCGACCAGCTAATTTTATCCTCACAAAATACTCAAATTTATCTCCTATATTTTGAGATATAGGGGAATAAACCTTATCGGCTAAACTGAAATTATTGTAGGAGAAGAGTTGAGGGAAATTAATTGAAGAAAATTAATTGAAGAAAATTAATTGAAGAAAATTAATTGAAGGAAATTATATGTTGAAAGCAATAGATATAATGACCAAAGATGTTGCTACAATTCGCAGTTCGGCAACTGTTAGTGAAGCTGTAAAATTAATGAAAATGCGTAATTGGAGGGCATTAATTGTAGAACGCCGTCACCCTCAAGATGCATACGGAATTATCACCGATTCGGATATTGTGAGTAAGGTAATTGCCTATGGAAAAGACCCTTCTAAAATACGTGTTTATGAAATTATGACCAAACCATGTATCGTCGTCAATCCAGATTTGGGAGTAGAATATATTGCACGTTTATTTGCAGATTATCATTGCTACAAGCTCCTGTAATTCAAGGTGAATTAATCGGCATCATTTCAGCTTCCGATATTATGGGTAAAAGTCAATTTTTAGAACTACCGCGAAGCATTGTACTCGAACAGGAACTACAAGACGCAATTAGAAAATCTCGCGAAGTTTGTAGCAAAACCTCTCCTCGTTCTGAAGAATGTGCTGCTGCTTGGGATGTGGTTGATGAATTACAAGCAGAAATTGCCCATCAAGAAGCAAAGCGCATTGAAAAAACCGCATTTGAAGAATTTTGCGAAGAATTTCCAGATGCACTTAGAAAATACGAACTCGAAGAATGGTGTAGCGGTTAGTTAATAAATAATTCTTTCTTTCGATAGATGGTCTTGCTAGAGGGAATAGGGAGACTTGAGACAATGGACGCTTGCTAATATTGTTCGGGCTATTATGCTGTGGGGTAATTCTTTAGCTTCAAAAATTAAAGACAGCATGAAAAGTTAGATTTGAAAAATAAGGAGAATAAATGCCATGTCAGTTGAAACTCAAGCCATAACCCAATCTGCACAACTACCAGTACTACGCAATGGTTCGCAAGGTGATGCTGTGGTACTTTTGCAGCAACTTTTAGAATCTCAAGGTTATCGTACTGGTAGAGTTGACGGTAAATTCGGTACGAATACAGAGAAGGCAGTGAGAAAATACCAAACAACTTTTGCTTTGTCGGTAGATGGAATAGTTGGTTCCAAAACTTGGAATAAATTAGGCGATCGCTTAATTAATCCTTAATACTCAACTAAATTTAACTTGTTACCTCAAATAGCTTTCGATCAATAATTTCTGCCAGTTTATAAATTTGAAGGTAAAAGCCAACGCGAGGTCGAAGAGATGTTAGGAATTACACTCTAGCAAACACGGGTTTATCGGGAAATTAAACAGGAAGGACGAGAGGTAGAAGCGCGATCGCTCGTTTTGCGTCAATTAAATCGTCGGGTAGGGGAATTACCTCAAGAAGTGCGAAGCTTGCGCGACGTAAGTCGTTCGCAAGTTGAATCCCTTTCGTTGGAACAATTGGAAAATTTAGGAGTAGCGTTGCTTGATTTTACTAGTATGGTTGATTTAGATGCTTGGTTGTCAGATTTGGATGGTAATTCTTAAGACGCGATAAGCGAAGCTTAACGCTCAAAGCGTATCGCTGACGGTTATCTGTACGCGATCGCATATTTGCTGCTAAGATTTTCCCAGGTTTAGGCAAATCTTCCATGCGTAGAGATTCGATATTTTATAAATTGTTTCAACAATCCCCCAGTTTGTTATTTGAGTTATTGACTTTTCCACCAAGTAATGCAGATGAATATAGGTTTGATTCGGTAGCAGTCAAAGAACCAAAATTTGAAATCGACGGGGTATTTTTACCTCCACAAAATCAAAGTCCGGGTGTAGTGTATTTTTGTGAAGTACAGTTTCAACGGGATGAAAAGCTTTATGAAAGGGTGTTTGCAGAATCCCATTTATATTTTTACCGTAACCGAGATCGATTTAGCGATTGGCAAGCTGTAATCATTTACCCATCCCGTAATATTGAGCAATCAAATATTTATCCCCACCGAACCCAACTGAATGGAGACCAAGTACATCGGATATATTTGGATGAGTTGGGGGATATTCGTTCTTTACCTGTGTGGGTTGGGTTGATGGTTTTGACTACCCTACAAGAAAATCGTACTACTGAAGAAGCAAGGTATTTGCTAGCAAGAAGTCAGCAGGAAGTACCTCAACCAGAAAATCGTGCCATCATAGATTTATTGACGACAATTATGGTTTATAAATTTGAAGGTAAAAGCCAAAGGGAGGTCGAAGAGATGTTAGGAATTACACTCCAAGAAACACGGGTTTATCGTGAAATTAAGCAGGAAGGACGCGAGGAAGGACGCGAGGAAGGACGCGAGGTAGAAGCGCGATCGCTCGTTTTGCGTTTATTATCCCGTAGAGTAGGGGAATTACCTCAAGAAGTGCGATCGCAAGTTGAATCCCTTTCGTTGGAACAATTGGAAAATTTAGGAGAAGCGTTGCTTGATTTTACTGGTATGGCTGATTTAGATGCTTGGTTGTCAGGGTTGGATGGTAATTCTTAAGACGCGATCGATCGCAGCTTCGAGGGAGTTAATAGGCGATCGCACGTTATCGCATATTTTTTCTATTGGCAGATTCGCAACAGAGCGGTAGGTTGACTGGAGGTGCATAAACTTGCTTTGCAGCGATGTTTTTGTTCCTTAAATTGAACTACCGCTCTGTTGCGAATCTGCAAATTTTCATTTCTGCTTCCCCCGTCACTGTTAACTCAATTGGGTCATCCTGCTGCGCTGCGGGTTTTTCCTCCGGTTTCTCTTCTACTGGTTTCTCTTGAGGTGGTTTTTCCGGCTCCTGGGCTGTCGTTGCTGTCGCTGCAACGGTAAAAATCAACCCCGTATTATCATCAAATAACTCAACCGCAGGTAACGCTTTCTCCCCAACCACCGTTACCCGCACGGTATTCGCATCAATATTTGTAACTGTGATTTCGACTTAAACGCGAAAGCATCCCCATTCGGTAAACTTAACTGCCCACCTGTAATATCTGCAATAAAATTATTCCCCGTGCTGCGGTTGGCAACTTGTAGTTTATCCCCCTGATTTGTCTCCAAAATTATCTCCACACCCTTCTGTGTGGGATTGGCTTTTACGGACGTAATCACGACACTTTCCTGTTTTTCAGGTGAGACGGAAGGGGGGTTTACGGGTGGATTCGTTGGTGCGGGAGATTGGGACACCAAACCACTAGTATTCGTAATAGGGGATTGAAACTCGCTGAGTTCGATAATCTCGCGATTTTTTTCCTTTGCTTCCACATCTGCAACAGCAGGTTGAGCAGCACAACTAAGAAAATATCCCCATAAACTAATCCCCAGCCACAAACGCATACTCGGCAAAAATATCAACTTCTTCACACTAATCTCCCCACCAAATAAATCAACTTATTGCGTAAAATTATCAACTGAGCCTGAGAGTAGTGTAGAGAAACAATAGCGATCGCGTCTATCCAAATATGGCGTTAGTGTCCCTAAATGGCAATAATCCTAAATCTTTAATCCAAAATCGCCTAACGTAAGAATCTACTCACGAAATTTGTGCAAGCAAATACTATAACAAAAATTGACAATTGTTGTTAGTCTATGGCATGATTCTAGAATCATTCATGAGCAAAAATTCAGCGATGATGGGGGTAAACAATGAACGTACACCTTGGACAAACCTTCGATAATTTCGTTGCCGAACTAATTGCAACCGGACTTTACCAATCCCAAAGCGAAGTTATACGCGAAGGATTACGGCTTCTCAAAGAAAAAGAAGACTTACGCAAAGCAAAGCTTGCAGAACTACGTCGGGAAATTCAGCTTGGCTTAGATAGTGGTGCAGCTGAACCCCTCGATATGGAAGCAATAATTAGCGAAGCAGCTAGGGAAATATAGTTTGTGATGATTTATGAGTCGCGTTATTAGAAGACCAGAAGCGAAAACAGACCTTAAGGAAATTTGGAAGTATATAGCCACCCAGGATAAAGAACGGGCAGATAATTTTTTAAGAGTGCTAAACGAAACACTACAAAAAATTGCACATCATCCATTTATGGGTAAGGAACGTCCGGAGATTATGGAAGAGATTCGTAGCTTTCCTTTCAAAAACTACGTTATCTTTTATCGTCCCCTGGATGATGGAATAGAGTTAGTCAGAATTCTTCACGGTGCGCGTGACGTTGAAGCTCTTTTTGAATAGGAAAATTTTGATAAGAGAAATCTCAACAGGTATTTATAGCAGTCGAAGTGTGGATCGGGACATTGACTAATCACTTGGTGTCTAAGAGGAGTTTATAAAACAAAGATGAAATCCCTAAAACCCGATAATCAGTCCTCTTCAGAGGACTTTAGCTTTTAGGGGATTTATCCCCCGGCATTTGAGGACGAAATGCGGATAGAATTATGCTCCACATTTTATTTATAAAAACCCTCTAAAAGGTTTTTAACTCTGTTCCCCGTTCCCTAATGCAGTCACGATGCAGAAATAGACTTTTTTCCCAGCAAACATTCGCTCGGTGTAATTCCAAACTTGCGTTTAAAGGCTCCAGCAAAGTGTCCCAAATGGGAATAACCCAATAAATTAGCCACCTCTGCAACCGTTCCCCCACCGTTTCGCAATAATTGCTCGGCTCGCTCCAGGCGTTTTTCCGTAAGATAATTAAATACAGTTGTGCCAAATAATGTTTTGAAACCGTGACGCAGAGTCCTGTCACTAATCCCAATAATTTCCGCTAATTCGACTAAAGAAGGGGGATTATCCAACCGAAAATGCAAAATTTCCCTTGCGTGGTGAATGCGATCGATCGTTGTTGATTTGAGTCGTGGTGGCTGGGTTTGTTTGGTATTTTCGCTCAAAATTGGAGCCAATTGTAAAGCCATCAATTCGATGATTTTCCCTTGCAGAAACATTTGCTTGGTAATTCCCCGGTAGGGCAACGAGGTTTACTATTAATTATTAGCTCTGCATTGTCTGGTGCGGCTGTTGCGACTGCGGGAACAATCGGTTTTGTCGGCTTAATTGCCCCCCATATTGCCCGTCAATTAGTAGGAGGAAATTACCAAGGATTAATTCCAGTTGCGGGAATTTTGGGAGCGATGATGGTGGCAATTTCTGATTTATTAGGGAGAGTTGTATTTGCCCCAATCGAAATTC
Organism: Calothrix sp. CSU_2_0; assembly: GCA_012034595.1. Lineage (GTDB taxonomy): Bacteria > Cyanobacteriota > Cyanobacteriia > Cyanobacteriales > Nostocaceae > Brunnivagina. The sequence goes on from JAAUPE010000060.1 coordinate 13,835, forward strand.
CCTGTGGAATTGTCACCGCTGTAATTGGTGCGCCTTATTTCTTGTATTTATTAGTGCAAACTCGCAAAAAATAAAATAATCATCTTAAATTATAAAAAGCAAATAAAAACATGCAATTACAAAATCGAGAACACTCTCAAATAGAGACCCACAATTTAACTTTAGGATACAACGGTGCAACAATTATTCAGAACTTAGATTTAACCATACCTAAAGGACAAATTACCGCCTTAGTCGGTGCGAATGGTTGCGGAAAATCCACTCTGCTACGAGGCTTGGCAAGATTATTAAAACCGAATAAGGGTAGTGTTTATTTGGATGCGACGGATATTTTTAAAATATCGACAAAAGACATTGCCAAAAAATTAGGAATTCTCACCCAAGGTCCTGTTCCTCCAGAAGGATTGACAGTAAGAGATTTAGTTGCATTTGGTCGTTTTCCTTACCAAAATTGGATGTAACAATGGACGAAAGAAGATGAAAGGTTGGTGGAAATTGCCTTAGAAACTACTCGGATGAAAGAGTTAGCAGAGCGAGAATTAGATACGCTTTCGGGAGGACAACGACAACGAGCATGGATTGCAATGGCATTAGCGCAAGACACGGATATTTTATTATTAGATGAACCAACGACTTTTTTGGATTTGACCCATCAAATCGAAGTCTTAGATTTGTTGTGGGAATTGAATCAAAATCAAGGACGAACCTTGGTCATGGTATTGCACGATTTAAACCAAGCTGGTCGCTATGCAGATAATTTGGTAGCAGTCAAAGACGGTCGTGTTTTTGCCGCAGGAAAACCCGATGTTGTGATGACAGAAACAATTGTAAAAGAAGTTTTTGGTTTGAATTCTCGCATTGTCCCCGATCCAGTTTCCGGAACACCAATGTGTATCCCGATTGGTAAACATGGTAGGAAGTAATAGTTTTATTCCTAAACAAGACCACAGGTGCTAATATTTGACTATGCTTGATGCGGAAAATATTGGTAAAGAGGAAGGCGATCGCAAATTCAAACTTGCGATATCTTGAACAAAAATAATTCCTTTACCTGCTTGTTTCGGTAATTTTCCCCCAGATAGCCAAGTATTTGCTCCTGCGAGTGCGGAACGCATCATTGGCTTGGCTATTTGTTGGGTATCGGGGATGAATAAACCGTGGGTAGCGTTTCTTTCAACAAGCCCTACTTATTATTGGCTTTACAGCAGTTAGTAAGAGGTTGGTTTGCTAAACTTTCTAAACCAACAGAATTTAAAAAACTAGTCCAGTCTGCTAATAAATTTCGGTCGTTGGGATTTGCAAGACGTAATTGTACTAGAGTTGCGATCGCATCATACCAAATTCCTTTTTCGGCGTATATTTTCACCTTTTGCTGGGGTTGTGCTTGTTTGAGAAGTTCGGTTAAAGCTGGGTTTTTGTTAATCCTTTGTATCCATCCTTCCACATAATCAAGTTGGCTTGGTTGTTGGGGATTGCATGTTACTTTTACCTTCAAAAACCAGCGATACATTGTTTCTGCTTCCAATGGAGGGATAGTTTCTGGCAAACTAACACTAATAATTCCTGGAGATACTGCTGGGGTTAAGGCAGTTCGATATATGGTTTGACTTTTGTTATTTACTTGTTTTTGGAGAACAAACTCTATATTTGCGATCGATGAGGTTTTATAGGGTACGAAAAATAATAAGCTGGGATGCTCTGTATCTGTTAGTCCCCAAACTTTGCCGATCGTAACAGCTTCTTGCTTGGTTTTATTTACTGTTTGCTCGTATATGGGTACTAAAGCTGTCACTGTTTGCTCGCTATTACACCCACGACTCGCTGCACCACCACGATTGCCTACTGCTCCTCTGTCTGGTGGAGGTGGGGGTGGTGTAAATCGAATTGATGTAAGGGAAGTGGAAACAGGTTTGGCTTGTAGTGGTGGGGAATATGCCATGTTACTTAATAATGCTATTCCCAAGGCTGTGGTTAATTGAATTTTTTGCCAGTAGTTTTTCATAAAATATTGGGTTAAAAGTTAGGAGTTTTTTGGGTCTTTTTTTGACTATTTATTAATTATTATGAATCTGTATAAGAATTTGCTAAGAAAACTATAGTTACACTACTACATCCTAGTACGAGAAGAGGAGGTATTAAAGGAATCCAATAACCAAATATTACTAACAAGCTGAAACAAGTGAGGTATAAGATGATAGATAAAATTACAATTCCCAAGATTAAATAAATAGGTCGTTTGATATAAATAGCCATTAAGCTACCACCAATAGACCACAAGCCAACCCAGATAATTTCATGTATTAACGACCAAGTTATTAATATTGGTCTTCCGTCTAAAACTGCACTCAGTAACTGACTAATCATTTGTGCTTGTAAAAAGACTCCTGGTATTTGTTGTTGGTTCCCTTGATGATTAATGTAAGGTGTAAGTGAGTAATCACGAAAACTTTCGGCTGTGGTTCCAATAAGGATGATTTTACTTTTGATTGTATCGGGACTTATTTGACCAGATAACACCTGCTTTAATGTAATGTTTGCTGCTATTGCTTCTGGTGTTGGTGAAGAACGGTAGTTTAGTAAAATTTGGTGTGAAAGTGCATCAATTCCTTGATAGCCTCCGGTATGGGATTCGATTGGTTTTAATCTTAGCTTTCCTAATTGCCAGGTACTGTCAGGGTTAAATTGCAAGTGAATCCCTTTGCTATCCAAATAGCGCAGTGCTAATTGTACATTTAAAGCATAAGGTGGTGTACAAGGGGATGAAGGTGGGGGAGTTAATGCCAGAAGATGACGACGAACTACATTGTCACCATCTAAAATAATGTCGCTAAAACCGAGATTCTCTTTGGATATTTCTGGGGGTGGTTTTACTCCTGCTTTCCCTGTTTGGGGGTTGCTAATTTGACATACCCCGACAAAGTTTGGGGTTTGCTGTATTAGTTTCGCTAATTGCGGATATGCCTTTTGGATTGAGTAATCTCGGTATATATCTAATCCAATAACTTGTGGTTGATATGCAGATATTTTTTCTAATAATTTAGCTAAAGACTCGTCAGATAGGGAACCATGACGTTTTTCTTGGGGTTGAGCTTGTACGTCTTCTTCAGTGATATTAATTACTAATATGCGAGAATCTGGTTGCTCTTTGGGGCGCGATCGCAAGAGTTGGTCAAATGCTAAAATTTCTAATGGTTGCAATAATCCAAAAAACCTGACTCCCATTATCAATCCTGTTGTCAAGAAGCTGGTAAGTAGTATTGCTATTAGGGTAAATTGTTTATTCCGACTTTTGCTAAGGGTATTCTTGTGTGGGTGAAGTAGATCGGGTATGGTTATAGATGCAGCATTATTTGTATGTAATTCTTGCCATGAGAAAGGGATTACGGCAGGATTTTGGTAAATGATGGGTAGCCAAGTTGCACAGGGAAATTGATTTTCCAGCCCTTGGAGTCTTTCTCTTGCTTCTCGTACTGATATGTATAAAGATTTACCACTAGCAAAAGCTGCTAAAAAATACTTTAGAAATTCCTGGGCAATTTTGTCAGGAACAGGTTCACGCATCACCACAATTAGGGGTATTTGTAAATCAGCAAATTCTCTTGCTAATCCCAATCCATCACAAGAGTTAAAAATAGCGAGTTGCAAACCTCGTTCTACTGCTTTTTTCAAAGCGAATTTTAATTGACTAATTGTTAAACTTTCTGTTTGATTAATATAAATTTTCCCAGTTTCATCTTTTTCATGGCTGGAACTATGTCCAGCAAAAAAGAAAATTTGCCAGTCTTGTTCCCAAATTTCATCTGTTAAGTTTTTACATTCTGGTTCTATTAAAAAATTAATATCTGTGTTTGGTAATTCTCCCAAAATTTTACGGTCGGTTTGCGTATCAATGCCATCGCTATGACCAAGAATTGCCAGTATTTTTACTTGAGATTGAGGAATGAAATTACGGTTTATATGTTCGTAACTATGAGTGCTAAAAGCTATTTCTGCTTTGGGATAGCGTTCGAGTAAATCCCAAAGATGCCAGGGTAATTTTTGCGATCGCACATCTTTGGTTTGTATCAGTATGCGAATATTATCTTCGGGAAGTAGTTTTTCTAACAATTTTTCGCGAATGTTACGAAATAATTCAGAAGCTAACCATGAATTAAACCGTAGTTTTAATTCTATAGCTGCTTGATGACAATCTTCGATGCTAGGGGTTTTTGTGGTTACTTTAGGTAAACCAATTGGACGACTGGGTAGTTGAAGATTTCGGTAAATAGATTGCCAATAGTGATAAGAACGAGGTATTTCTGCATCTGGTGGTAATTCCCCAAGGATTTCTACAACTGGACGAGCATTTTCATCCCCGATTTGGAGTGTGACGGGAAATCCTTGTTCAAAGCTACCTTCTTCTAATTTAAGAATGACTAATTTATTCATTTTATTTACGAAGTCTATAAACCCCTAACGAACAAATTTTAAACTTTCTGTTTTCTTAATAATAAAATCTGTGAAAATACTCATTATCGTTCGTTTTCGTAATTTGATATTAGCATTAATCGACATCCCTGACTGTAAAGAAACTTGACGATTACTAATTACTAAAGCTTGTCCATCCAAGCGAACTTTAGCAGGAAAACGCCAATAAGGATATACTTGGTCTGGTGGTAATGCGTCGGAACCAATGGAAATTAATTCACCTTTAACATCACCATATTCTTGAAAGGGGAAAGAATCGATTCTCACATCTACTTTTTGTCCTTCTCTAACAAAACCAATATCTCGGTTCGTAATATATACTTTGGCAACTAAATTATCTGTTGGTACAATTTTTAAAATCGGTTCGCTGGCATTTGTCACAAAGCCAGGGGATTTAGCTTTAAGATCGAAAATTTTACCTTCAACTGGTGCAGTAATTTTTTGATATTTCAAAGTTTCTCTAGCTTGAATTTGCTTGCTATCAATTTCACTAATTTGACTGTTAAGTTCATAAATTCGCTTTTGATTTTCTAAAATCACTTTTGATAGTTGAGTATCAATTTCTGCAATACTTTTTTCATTAGTTGTAATTCGTGAAAATAAATCTTCCTGGGAAACTGCTGCGGTATTTCGCAATTTTTCAGTTGATTGATTCATCTCCAATTGTAATTTTTGTTTTTCCTGGTTCAGACGACTCACTTCAGCTAGTTTTGTACTTACATCCTGTTGCTGTTTCAAATATTGGATTTGAGAAATTGCTCCTGTTTGAGCTAAAGGTTTAAACCGATTGAGAATACCTTGATTAATAGTTAAAAGTTCGTTAGCGCTAACTAATTGGGAATCGATTTGTAATAATTCTTGTTTTACCTTGCCTGTTGCTAACTTTGCATCTTCCATACGGGAAGATAAGTCAATTTGGCGATTTTGTAAACGTAATTTTTGTTCGCTTGTCAAATTATTAGAACTGCTACCATTAAGTTGGGTACGATAAAGTTGATTTTCGCTAATGTAGGTAGCTCTACTTCGCATTAAAAAAGCTAATTCTGGCTTTATTTTTAATAAATTAGTCTTTTGAATAATCACTTCTGGAGATGTATTAGATTGCACGCGATCGCGATAAAATTCTGTTTCTTGTTGTAATGCATTCTTTTGTTGTAAAAGCCCCGCACGAGTCTGTTTAAGAGCTTCTAGTTGTGCTTGCGAAGTTGTTTCTTCAAGGCTAATTAATATTTCACCTTTTTTAACTATTTTACCTTCTTTAACATGAATTTTTCTAACGACACCAGCAATCGGTGGTTGAACTTCTTGAACAGTACTTTTCGGTTCTAATTTACCTGTAGTTGGAATTGATTCTTCAATTTGAAAAACAGATGCCCATATAATAGTAAAAGCTGTAATACTAAATATACCCCAAGCAATTAGACGTGACCAAGTAGGGGATTGTTGTAATAATATGGGTTGGTCAAATCGAGTTTCGATAGCCATAATTAAAAGTTATAAAGTTGGGAGTTGGAAGTTATAAATTAGGAGTTAGGAGTTAGGAGTTGGGAGTTATAAATTAGGAGTTAGGAGTTAGGAGTTAGGAATTAGGAGTTATAAGTTAAGAATTAGGAGTTATAAATTAGGAGTTAGGAGTTAGGAATTATAAGTTAAGAATTAGGAGTGGGAAGTTATATATAATTCATAACTAACAACTAACAACCAACAACTAACAACCAACAACTAATAACTTATAACTGTGAATCTTGTTGTTTATACAAACAATAGTAATAACCTTGACGAGACATTAAATCATCGTGCGTACCTTGTTCGACAATAGCACCAGCATCCATCATCAAAATCATGTCTGCATTGCGAATCGTAGTTAGACGATGGGTAATGAAAAATACCGTTTTTCCTCGAAAAGCTTCAGCCAAATTGCGACAAACCTGTGATTCCGCATTATAATCTAATGCACTTGTCGCCTCATCCAAGATTAATATTTGTGGATTTTGCAGTACGGTTCGTGCGATCGCAACTCGTTGTTTTTGTCCCCCAGATAAGCTTGAACCCCTTTCCCCAACTTGGGTATTGTAACCATTGGGTAGGTTCATAATAAAATCGTGGGCAAATGCAACTTTAGCTGCGGCAATAATTTCATCGTCACTAGCATCGGGATAAGCAAGGGCAATGTTATCGCGAATAGTACCCTCGAATAACAGTGTATCTTGGAGAACCACACCAATTTGCCGACGTAGAGAATACAATTCAACTTTGCTGATATCGTAACCATCTATGGAGATTTTTCCAGCTTGGGGTTCGTAAAGTCGAGGTAGTAATTTCAATAAGGTACTTTTACCCGAACCACTTTGCCCAACTATTCCGACGAAGGAACCTGAGGGAATATCTAAGTTAATATTGCATAGTTGCAAACTACCACCTTGTTTAAAGCTGAAGGAAAGGTTATCGTAATGAACATTACCAATAATTGCTGGCATTAAAATATTTTGAGCATCGCTTTCTGTTTCCTGGGGTGTATCTAAAATATCGCTAAGTCGTTGCAAAGATAATGCTGTTTCTTGGAAGTTTTGCCAAAGTTGTACTAAACGTAGTAAAGGACTAGTAACATAACCTCCTAAAATACGAAAAGCAATCAATTGTCCTAAAGTTAATTGTTGATTGAGTACTAAAAAAGCACCAACCCACAAAACTAATAAATTAGAAAATTTATTTAGGAAACTACTAATAGAACTTGCCGTAGTTTGTGTCGAGATAGTTTGAAATCCAGCACTAATATAACGGGCATATTTATCTTGCCATTTCCAGCGCGATCGCATTTCCAAATTTTGCGCTTTGATTGTTTGCATTCCTCCCATAATTTCTACAAGGTAGGAGTGGGTTTCGCTATTACGTTCGGCTTTATCTTGTAGTTGTCGGCGAATAATTGGCGATACCATTAAGTTAAGTAGGGCAAATAGTGGTATGGTCGCTAAAGCAACTCCTGTTAATACGGGACTATAAATCAACATCACCAAGATATAAATTATGGAAAATACTGCATCCATGACTACAGTTAATGCTGTACCTGTTAAAAAGGAGCGAATATTTTCTAATTCATTGACTCTGGTTGCTAATTCTCCAACTGGACGACGTTCAAAATAAGATAAAGGTAATCTTAGTAAGTGATTAATAACTTCTGCACCTAAAGATAAGTCAATTCGATTGGTAGTATCGACAAATAATTGAGTCCGAATCGCGGTTAATACAGCTTCCACAACAGCTACAACCAGCAAAAATATTCCAAATACTTCTAAACTATCTGGACTATTTCCCACAATCACCTTATCAATAATTACCTGGGTTGCGAGAGGATTAACCAAACCAAATATCTGTACCACCATCGAAGCAATTAAAACTTCAATTAATACCTTACGGTAACGTCGTAATGCAGGTACAAACCATCGTAAACTAAAGCGAGATTGTGGAGTGTTTTTAGTCGGTTGTAATAACAAAACATCTCCATCGCTTCCCCAAGTTTCAATAAAATCTCGGACTTTACGACGTACTACCCCCATCTCTGGAACAGCAAGAACTAATTCATTAGCATTGCTTTTATAAACGATTGCAAAACTCTCTTGATAGGCAATCATTACCGGAGGTTGCAACTTACCTAATGCAGTTGCTGGAACCTTGACCATCTGCGTTGTTAACCCCATTAACTCTGCGATCGCACCACAAAATTGTAGCGATAAATTACCTGTTTGCTTTGCTATAATTCGTCGCAACATATCCCGACGAAAGGGGATATTAAAATACTGACTCAACATTTGAAAACAAGCTAAAGCACCATCTTCCCTTCCTCTTCCTCTAATATATGGATAATTTTTTTGATTCTTTTCATTTCTCGTAGATAGCTGCTTTTGCACTTCTGAAGTATCAAGTTCAGGTGCATAAGGAATATTCGCTAAATTATCTCCCAAATCTACAGGTGGTAATTGTACTCTTGATACAGAAAATGTAGAAATACTATTTATGATTGCATCTCTATCTACACCCAATAAACGTAAATATCCCCTGGTCACAATTTTGGATTTCCCATCCATACATTCCCAACGACTGCCAATCGGAAATTCAGCTTGTGAACTACTACTTACTAACCATAAATATTCAATATCTAACTGTTGTACAGAAAATTGTTGTCCTGCTTGTATTTGTACGGCATTATTTTTAATAATACTTTTTGTCAGTTGTCCTAAATCAGTTTCTCCATCTGCTTGTCTGCTTAATTCCTCTCCTAACAAATCATATACTTCAATTAATGCTGCATAATTATTTAGTGCATCAAAAAAAACTGAATTTTGCTCAATTAAATTTAAAAAATATTTGCGATCGATATTCAAACAAACAACTTCAGTCGAAGCGATGACAGTTTCGCAGGGAACATCACGCAAATTACTAACCCAACCAAATACTTCCCCCATAGTTAATAACTTTAAAGTTACAGCTTTATCATTGCGGGGATCGTAACCTAAAAGACGTGCTTGACCTTCATAAACAATACTAATATGTTGCGGCATTACTTCCCGCGTTAATATTACTTGTCCAATCCGGTAACGTAAAAATTCTGTATTTTTAGCTAATTTTATTAATACATCTTGTGACAGACAATTAAAGGGAAAAATTCCAGCAAAAAACTCTTTGATATTATCAATTTGCGTAGATGTTGTGATACCAGAAGTCATCGCTATTGTCCTTTTTAATGCTTGTACCGCTAAATACGTGCGGTATTATAAATTATGCAGTCATGAAAAACAAATTATTTGTAAATTCAAAGGAAACCAAAGAAAAATATGAATTATCCGCATTTATATCTGCGGTTAGTTAAATCGATAAATAATTTTATTTACTTTCTTAATTGTGTAATATGCAAAACAACACAATTTTCGCTAGTAAAACCATAAAATGAGCAATATTTGAAGACTACGATCGCAATCCGATTATTCAATAGAGATTAAGCAGCCGCTTGAACTAAATTATAATTGCGATCGCAGACAAGTTTCACTTGCTCATCAAGCCAATGCTCGAATAATTCATCTAATAATTTCCGTCGCATCACATCATCAAGTCGAGCTGGCAAAAGCTTGTCTAAGCGAATAATAATAAAATATCCTTCAATATAATTAGGTGCCCAAAGTTGACCTGGTTTGCTAACAGCCAAAACCTTTGCTAAATTTGGATGCATTTGTGTAAAATAAGTAGGACCTAATACACCACCTGTATGGGATTCAATCCCTTGAGAATATTCACGAGCTAATTCAGCAAAAGACTGTTCCCCTGCTTGAATACGAAAATATATTTCCGAAGCTAATCCCTTATCCTTTACCCGAATTAAAGAATAAATTACTTGGTCGTAACTAACCTTTCTTTTCAAAAAATACGAATTAATCTTATTACTAAAATTAGCCTTTTTAAACTTATATATCTTGAGATTACGAACTGCTAACTCTTCCATTCCCTGCAAAGTCATACCATGATTTCTTAACCAAACTTGCTTTGCTTCATTAGACGTAATTTGGTAATACTTCTCAAACTCTTTGATTGCGATCGCACGTTCAGAATCAACATAAGGAATATCCGCGATCGCTTTATCGGTAATAATACCACGCCAAACTTGCGACATCATCTGATAACGACTCAACAGTGCTGGTATCTCATCCGCATAAATAGCTTGTTCTCCAACTTGTAAAATTGGTTCATTCATAATTTTCTCCCCGGTACAATCCCTTGCACTGCTTTATACGATAACTTTGGGAAAATATGCAGCAGTTGTAATATCACAATACCCAATAAAAAAAACAACAAGTATTTATCACTAAATAATCATCACTAATTACAAGTTAAATTACGCAAAGTTTTACATTTTTTAATAGAAAATTCTTAAACAAGACACTTATTTCGGTAAAATTTGACAAGCAATACTATTACTTGAGAAGCCAGAAGATGTGATATTTGCTGCTTGTGCAACCAAGTTTATATCACCATTTTTATCTCTAACCCAACCTTGTGCTTCGATAATAGGAGTCTGGGAATGGCTGACAGTAGGAATATCGATCGGAATGTGGAATTGTGAGGAGGTAGAAGATGAAAAAGTATTTAATGTCACCCATCTACCTGTTTCCACATCACCTTGTAATGGCTCCACTGGACTTGGTGCGATTCCCCCACGTCCCGTAGCTGTGAAAGAATTACGTCTAGCTGTATTTCCAGGGTTACAATTTGATGCGATTTGTTGCGATGCATCCGTCAAACCTGTGGGTAACTCAAGTAAACCACGACTGGGGTCAACATCAGGTGTATTCACTACTATTAAACCTGCTTGACCAAACTTAGAACTAGCATCAATATCATTAGTTTTGTTGATTTCGCTGGAATTCCCAACGGCTAAATTAAATATAGTACGGGCATTAATTTTAATATTGCCACCATTCCCAGTGAAAGCATTTGCTGTAATATCGCTGTTTTCTCCAGGGAATGCCACAATAAAACCATCTTTAGCATTGATATTAATATTACCTCCATCACCGGGTTTATCAGCAGTTCCCGCAGTCGCAGAGATGGAACTATTGCCACGTAAAATTAATAATTTTTGCAAATTGAGAGTAATGTCACCACCATTACCAGAGTTACTCTGAGCATTAAGTTTACCACCATCGCTTAAAGTAATATTTGCAGCAGTAATATCTAAATTTCCAGCACCTTTGGCAGCATTAGTAGAATTAAGACTACTGACAGCAATTTGAGCTTGATTTTCCACAGTCAATTTATCGGTTGTAATGCTCAAAGAACCACTTTTACCCGTAGCTTCGGGAAAACCGATAAAATCTCCACCAGTTACCCCACCAGAAGCACTAAGTATTGCAGTGGGAAAAAGTCCATTTTTGCTCGTACCCGACAATGAAATATTCTTAGCATTAATGGTCAGATTACCAGCATCACCGCTACCCAAAGTCGAAGTTTGAATAATTGCACCATCCCGCATATTCAAGCTGTTAGTCTTGATAGTCAAGGGTGCAGCATTACCCGAAGAATTGCGATCGCTACTCGCCAATATACCACTATTAACTACGGGATTATTTTGTCTGGAAACAACTTCTCCACTACCTTTCAAAGCTATTCCCGATAATTCAATACTGTCTGCTTCCACAAGTATTTTACCAGCAGCACCATCCGCAAAAGTAATAGAACTAATTTGTGCCCCATTAAATAGACGTAACTGATTTGTTTTAATTGCCAATTCTCCAGCAAAAGCTTTTCCGAAAGTTTGTGCAAAAATACCGCTACTTCTATTACCTGTATTTGATATACCTGTCGCTGTTAACGAGTCTTTTGCATTAATGTTAATATATCCTCCTTGCCCCAATCCTAGAGTATTAGAAGATATTTGCGCTCCTTCTTGTAACGATAATTGTTGTGTCTCAACGTTGATATTTCCGGCTTGACCAGTACTTCGTGTATTTGTAAGAATACCAGTGTTAGAGCCAGCAGATTCAATAAATTTAGTTTTGATAATAATATTACCACCAACTCCAGCAGCGCGATTATCAGAAAATAAAATTGCTCCATCTTTAATCAAAAGTTTATTCGCAAAAATAAGCAAATTTGTACCTTTCCCAGAGGCATTATTTGCAAGTTGCGAGAATAAGATACTAGAACTACCAAACAATTCCACATTTTCGCTTACATTTATGGTTATATTACCTCCATTTCCTTTACCAGAAATAGTAGATACCATGAGCGAACCATCTTCTATTTTCATATTTCTAGAATTAACCGCAGCATCACCACCTGTATTGCCACTAATGTTAACTCTTGAACCTTGAGATAGTCGAATATTTCCAAATTCTTGTATTCCTGTATATCCCAAAGAAAAACCTGTATCAGTCGAGTTTACATTTACTAATCCGGGACTGGCAACACTACCTAATTCTATCTTTCCATTTAATGCCGTAAGATAACCACCAGGCAATTCAACATTACCACCCACAAGCGCTAAGGTTTTACTTGGTTTTACTGATAAACCCACATTACTTGATATTGATTGATTAATTATTTCACCTGAATTTATTCCAAATTGTAAGCCAGTAGGAACACTTACTGTTAACAACGTTTGATTATTTGTGGGATTAATAGTACTAAACTCACCACCATTACTCAGCTTGATACTATTAGCAGTACTCGCAATAAAAGAACCACCAATATTTAAAGCAGCATCTTTCCCAAAAAATATACCATTTGGGTTAATTAAAAATAAATTGGCAGAACTCGCAGCACCATTATTTTGTAATATCTCAATTAATCCATCAATTTTTGATGGAAATACACCAGTAACACGAGAAAGAATATTTGCTATACCTGTATCATGTTGAAAAGATGCTTTGCCTCCATTTGGAATCGAAAAATCACTAAAACTATGAAATAAATTGCTTCCTGCTTCTGTTCCTCCTGTAATAATTGCGGTGCTACTATTTTGATTGACGACAGTGGGATTAGTTAAAGTATTATCTGGAATTACTTGGGCTAATGATGGGGAAATGACAATGAGATAAAATAAAGATAAATGAGTAAAAAAATATAAAGGTAGAAGAGGTTCCCGCATTGCAGAATTAAGCATATCTGTTCTGTAATTAATAATGTAGAGACGTTACATATAACGTCCCTAAAATTTATCTTGAAACCTATTTTACAACTATTAGGCGAGATACTAACTTTATTCGCCAAAGCCCTTAAACTAAATTAATATCAAGGCTAGGTACAAAGCTAATACCGGACGAAAGAGTTGCAAACTGTACTGCTGCAATACCATCGCTAGATGAAGCATCAAACAATAATGCACCAGTGCTACTGTTATAGCTAAATTGATTAGTGGAAGTTGCACCAAAACCGACTTTAGAAATCTGAATTTTATCCCCTTCAGAGTAATTAAAGTCAGTAATATTATCAATACCTTCTTGGTAGGTATTAGCAGGAAAAGAATTTGCTGTCAAAGATTCAAAAACAAAGGCATCAGCACCAAAACCACCTGTAAGGGTATCATTCCCATTTTTACCAATGAGGGTATCATTTCCAATACCACCATTAAGAATATTGTCGTACTGATTACCAGTAATGGTATTATTTAAATCGTTGCCAGTACCATTGTATTTATCATACCCTTCCAAAATTAGATTATCTAACCCGGCTCCTAATGTCCAATCAACAGAGGCTTTGACTGTTTCTATTCCAGTTTGGGGTGAATCGATAATTTTATCGTTTACATTATCAACGATGTAAATATCATTGCCAAAACCACCTTCTAAAGTATCTGCACCACCAAAACCACCATCAAGAATATCATTCCCATCACCACCATTTAAATAGTCATCACCATAATCTCCATAAAGTTTATCATCCCCACTTCCACCAAAAATATTGTCGTTACCATTGTAACCATTTAGTTCGTCATTACCATTTTTACCTTCAAGGGTATTATTTTGACTATTTCCGTAAATCTTGTTATTGAGATTATTACCTATTCCCTGAGTAGCATTATCAGTTAAATAAAGGTGATCTAATCCCGACCCCAAAGTCCAAGAAACAGAAGAATAAACAGTTTCTACCCCTGTTCCTGGTGAGTCAATAATTTTGTCATTGACGTTATCAACTATGTAAATATCATCCCCGTTACCACCTTCCAAAGTATCCGCACCAGTACCACCATCTAAATAATCTTTACCATCTCCACCATTGAGATAATCATCTCCTTCACCACCAAGAAGATAATCATTTCCTTCTTTCCCCCAAATTTTATCGTTACCTTTTTGCCCAAAAACGATATCATTACCTTTACCAGCATCTACAGTATCGTTACCAGCACCAGTAAGTACAGTATCATCACTAGTGTCGCTATTATTGACACCTTTTAAATCGATATTATTAGCCGAATCATCACCTTTTGTTTTACGGCTAGGTTTTTCATCGTCATAAATGACTACATATGCAGTTTGGGTTGTAGAAGCTGTATTTAACTCAATCGGAAAAGTTCGATTATCTGAAGAATCTGGTGAACCATAATCATCACCATTCCCTACCAGTTTTATCCCATCTTTTTCTTGGAACTCATAAACATCTTGATTGAAACCGATAGTCGAACTATCAACCGTTAAAGCAAAAATATTATCCCCATCGCTAAATTTATCATTGTATATCTTGACAGGAAGATTTGCTTTACCGCTACCATCTACAACAATATCTTCGCTGCCAGAAGGAATCTCAAAATCAGATGGTGCACCAGGTCCTGGGTTTCCTTGCTCACCCCAGATTGGGTCTATTTCAAAATCTGGCATAATTTTTTCTCCTGAGTCTGTCTACTTGCTTACACAAATAACCGCATCATTAGCTGACTTTACGTAATGCTTTACAAGTCTTTACGTTGCAAAATTCACGATGAATTATTTCTGCGATCGCTCATCTATACGGTCACATTTTTGGTTTATGCAGTAGTCACGAAAAAAAATTGTAGAGACATAGCAATGCTACATCTCTACATCATGCATGATTTATGGACAGATTCAGGTTAGTTCGCTAATGCGATAAGCGGAGCTTAATGCCAAGGGCATATCGCACTCATTAAACCAAGCTGATATCTAAAGAAGGAATAAATCCAATTCCTAGATTAGCTTGCAGTGTTGCAAACTGTGAACCATTGAAAGTTAATGCACCAGAGTTGTTGTTGTAAGCGAATTGGCTAGTAGAGCTTGCACCGAAACCAGACTTGGAAATTTGTATTTTGTCACCTTCTTGGTATTTGAAGTCGGTAATCGTATCGATACCTTCCCATAAGTTGTTGAAGACAAACTTGTCAGCACCAGCACCACCAGTGAGTTTGTCATTTCCATAACCACCAACTAAGGTGTCATTGCCATTTTCACCATTGAGGGTATCATTTCCATTACCACCACTGAGGTAGTCATTACCGTCAAAACCAAGCAAGTAATCATTGCCATTTTCACCGTAGAGCTTGTCATCTCCAGTCCAACCATCGAGGGTGTCGTTACCGTCGTAACCAAGCATGTAATCATTACCGCTATCACCAAAAAGATAGTCATCTCCAGTCCAACCATCAAGGGTGTCGTTACCAGCACCACCATAGAGTGAATCGTTGCCAGTACCACCATTTACATAGTCATTACCACCTTTTGCATAAACTTTGTCGTTTCCACCGTAAGCGTAAATATTGTCTGCATACTCTGTTCCGTGGATAACATCGTTGTAGTTTGTTCCGTAGATATTCATGATTTGTTCTCTTTTTCTAGACCTTGTTGTGTGTGTTGAAGATTGATTCACTAGAATCGCTTTTTAAGCTTGCTTCTGGTGTAAACCTCTCTTCTGTTGCTCTGTACGACTGCTTTTTTGGTTTATGCACTGAGTCAGAAATTATTTTGAAAAAAAATTGAAAAAGCTGGAAATGCTTGTGGAAACTAATATCCCCAACATCTTGAAAGAAGTCGGGGATATGAAAGTCAATATAATTCTGTTTCTTGAGTTTCTCAAGAATTCTCAGAGCAAGCAATCTTAGAATTCAAAGCCGAATAGGGTAGAATATCAGATGATTGTGCAATCAAGATAACATCACCATTTTTATCTCGAACCCAACCCTGCGCTTCAATAATAGGACTATGGGAGCGAGTATAAGTGTGAGAGGATGAAGAGATAGAAGCGGAATTTAATGTCACCCATCTACCTGTTTGAACTTCACCTTGTAACGGTTCCACTGGACTTGCTGCTATTCCTCCACGTCCTGTGACTGTGAATGAATTACTTCTAGCTCTATCTCCGGGTTTACAGCTAGATGCGATTTGTTGTGATGCGTCTGTTAAACCTGTGGGTAATTCAAGTAAACCACGATTGGCGTCAATATCAGGTGTATTCAGAATTACTTCACCTGCCAAGCCAAATTCGGAACTCGCATCAATATCATTACTAATGTTAACTGGAAATGACTTGCGTTCAGCTAAATTAAATATACTCAAGGCAGTAATGTTAATTTTGCCTCCTTGTCCCTTGAATGCATTGGCAATAATATCATTATTTTGGTTCGGGAAGGCGACGATAAAACCATTCGGTGCATTAATAGTGATGTTACCCCCTTTTGCTTCGTTAAATGCTTGGGCTGAAACCAAACTTTGGTTTTCTAAGCGTAGTAATTTGAGATTTTCTAGGGTTATGTTTGCACCTTCACCTGCATTGGTTTCTGCGGTCAGTTTTCCTTGGTTGAGTCGAATTGTCGAAGCATTTACTGCTAAGTTACCTGCTGTACCTTTTCCTTTTGTCGCACTTACCGTTATTTCTGCTCCATTTCTGACTGTTAAGTTTCTCGTGTTCACCCTAATATCTCCCCCTTTCCTGTTGCTGGGATGGAAGGGGAATTTCTACCTCGATCGACATCACTCAGATTACCAACTTCAGCAACTAATTTACTGCGAAGCTGACCATTTGGGGAAGTACCGATTAATTCCACTGCATCCAAAACATTTAATTCTATATCTCCCCCGTTTCCGGAACTAAATGTCGAAGCGGATAATTCTGCTCCATCTCGAATCTGCAACTTTTGAGTATTAATAGTCAATTTTCCCGCATTTCCAGAACCTCTAGTCTGCACGGAAATTCCACTGGAACGCAAACCCCCTGATGCAGTAAATGTACCAATCAACTCGACAGAATCCGATGCATTAATTGTTATACCTCCTCCAACTCCATCAGTACTATTACTTGCTGATATTCGTCCTCCATTGCGAAGAATTAATTTTTGGGTATTAATTGTCAATTCTCCGGGAATTTTTCCGTTTTCTCGATTATCAGTGGAAAATGAACTGGGAAAGCGACGATTATCTTGAGGATTATCTGCGGTTGTACCACTCAGTTCCACCAACTCGGAAGCAGTCACAATTAGCTTTCCTCCCCTTCCTCCTTCGATGCTTGTAGATTCAATCTGGGAACCTTCTTTTAATGTCACCTTTCTAGCTTGGATTTGAATATCACCCCCACCAATACCGCTAGCATCTACCGCAGTCGCTTTGGAAAATGAAATATCTCCAAAGTTGGAGATACCTTCATAACCCAAAGAAAAACCTTTTTCGTTCGGTGTCAAGCTGACTAAACCAGTACCCGCAACACTGCCTAATTCAATCCGTCCTTCGGCTGTTTTCAATGTACCACCCTCCAGGGCGACATGACCTCCCACTAAGGCTAAAGTACGATTGGGCTGTACCCGCAAAGCATCTTTAGTATCAAGAATAGGGGTTTCCGATCTTCTTAAACCTCGACCGTTTCCTTGTACTAAAATGTTTCCTGGATTCCCTGCAAATTGTAAACCAATGGGTACGCTGACAGTTAGCAGTGGTGTTTTTTCTGGTGCAGTGGCACTAAAGTTACTACCATCAGCAAATTTGAGACTGCTGGCTGTACTTGCAATGAATGAACCCCCCACATCGAGTCTGGCATTTTGTCCAAAAATTATCCCGTTAGGATTGATGAAAAATAAATTTGCGTTACCGTTTACACCAAGAGTTCCCAGAATCTGCGAGGGGTTATTACCTGTGACTCTGCCCAAAATATTATTGATTCCTGACGGGTTTGCAAAATATACTTGCTGTCCATTTTTGACATTGAATTCGCGAAAGCTGTGAAATAAATTATTTCCTTTGATGACACCACCATCAATGCGATCGCTCGTAACGCCTGTTTTAATTTTTACATTAGAGGTGACAAATGAGCTTCCATTACCTAATGTTTCATCAGCACTAATTTGGGCTTGGGTAATATTGGGGGCAAGCGTAACAGTTATTCCTCCCATAAATACAAATATATGAGAAAAAATCCAAGGATACTTGAAACAAGTTACAGACTTTTTTTTGTCGAATAATCGATGATTTTTCATATTTCTCATAAGTTTTTCTACAGTTCCCCAAAAGTTGAAATTAGATTAAAAAGTAATATCCAGAGCGATAAATAATTAACGATGAGATTTTTTAGGATTTTTGACTTTACCTCCTATTTTTTGTCTCGAATACCAGTGATAAATTAACTAATTGAACACTAACTTACATCAAAAATACTTAATCTATGAGATTTATATCGATTGATAAATGTAACTGTTTTTACCAATAATAAAATGTATTTAGTTAAATCTACTAATATTTAAATAACTAATAAATAGAATGATGGTTAATTGCTTGCGATCGCAATTAATTCTCTAGGTCTATTAAAACATAAAATTAACCAAAGTGTATTCCCAAATAACAGATTTTTGTAATTTATAAAGCAATACGGTTCAGTTAAGACTCAACTATTCAATATTTTAAACCGCCATAGATGCGGTAGACGAGCGGAGCGAGGCTTCTCGAAGAGTGCAGCTACTTGCAGAAGTCGCTACGTGCCTACCGAAGGTAGACGCAGAGAGAATAAAGAAATAGCTTAAGTCAACTGTATTGATTTATAAAGAATACACTTGCATCCAAGTATAAAAAATAAAAGCCAAATTTCGTAGGAAACTAGGTTTTTTATTCATTAAATATAAATTTACTGAATCAAAACAAAATTTAAAGCCAATTCCCAACTAATACATAAGGTGCCCAAAAACCAGGACGACTGTAATTAGGATAATCTTTTAAAATTTTTAACTGAGCAAGTCGTAATGCTTCTGCTTTTGTGACTTTGCCAGTGACTAGTTCGCGATAAAATTCACCGATTAAGATGGCAGTCGATTTATCGCTAATATGCCAAAGTGACGCGATCGTACTGCGGGCACCTGCTTTAATTGATGTACCTGCTAAACCTAAAGTTGCACGATTATCGCCTGCTGCGGTTTGACAAGCACTTAAAACTAACATTTCCAAGGTTTGGGTGCGAATTTCACCTTGGCGACGCAATAATCCATCGAACTGTAAGACATTTATCGGACCATCGGTAGCTAAAATAAATGTATTTTCGGGACGAGAACTAAATTGACCATGGGTTGCTAAATGGAGGATATTGAAGGGAGCGGAATTGACATTTTTTTCTAAGATTATTTTGGTGAAATCTTTATTTAATAATTTTTTAGTGGAGACTCCAGTTTTAGCAATTAAGTTAAATTCTGATTCAATTCCTGGTAAAGGTGGAAATGCTTGATATCCTGCTGGAGGTTGTACTAAACCTGCTGCGAGTACTCTTATTGGTTCCTGCCTGAGAGGTTTAGGAGTGAGTAACTGAAGTCCTAAACTGAGGGCAATAGCATATTTTTCTACTAGATATTGTTTGCCATCAAATAATGCAGCAAATGGTATATTTCGGAAAGCTCCATCTGGTACAAATACTAAAGTGTTGACTGCACTTTTTTTTAAATCTGGCTCGATTTCTGCCATTAACCAACTATAAATTTCTTGAGAGAGAGCTTGCATTTCTTCGGTTCTATCTGGTTCCAAAAGATACTCGCGAAACTCTCCTAGAATGCGTTCAACTTCTAATTTTGATTTATTAACTGTGTAATGACGTAATGGTTGTTTGGGAATTTTGACAATTAATTGGAGTTGATTAGGAAGAATAATTGGGTAAATAATGGCAGCAGTTGAATTTTCTTTATCTACTACTCGATCGAGTAATACTTTTTGTCCTTGCAAACATGCTTCTTTGAAAAAGTTATCTAATTCTGCTAACTGTAATGCTTCGATGCGGGTTCTAGCTTTATCTAATGTTTTCTCATCAGGTTTTTCGGAATTTTGCAACATTAAGGCAACAGATTCCCGGTAAACAGGTTCTACATTATCTCGGAAATTAAACTGCACATTTTGATTAACAGCTACTAAGTCAGTACGTAACGATTGTAATGTTTCTACAGCTGCGTCATATGCTGCGATCGCACCTCGATTATCTCCTTGTCGCTTCAATAATCTGCCTAATTGCCATTGCCACAAATAAGCAATTTCCGATACATTATTTATCTGTGCAAGGAATAAAGCTTGTTGGGTAAGTTTAAGCGCTTCTGGTATTTGCTGGTTCTGTTCGTATAAGTTAGCTAATTTACCTAATGCATATGATTCTGATTGGGTATCCCCTAAATTACGTGCTTGTTTTACAGCAGTGGTTAGTTGTGTGAGGAGAATAGGGGAGTATTGTTTTTCTGTTTCCCATTTCACGCTTTGATTCATCAAACTTTGAGCGAAGTTAATTCTCGCATAAATTGAGGCACGAGAAGGTGGAATTTGTTCGAGTTGTGATTGAATTTGTGGTATTAGTTTTTGAGCTTCGCTAGTTTTTTTTGTTTCAATCAGCAAACTTAATGTATTTAGTTGTGCTTGAATTTTTGTTAGGGGTAAAGGTGATATTTGAATTGCTTTTTGGTAGAAATTTATAGCTTCTATATGTTTTTCTTGAGAGCGAGCATTATTTCCGAAACTCAGCAAAATTAAGGAAGTATAATTTGGAGAATTTAAACGCTGGGCAATTTCCAAACCTTGTTGCAAAGCTAGATAGGATTTTTCAAGTTCTCCAGAGCTTTGTAGATTTTGACCAAGAGAAAGTAATACAGCTATTTTTTCTATAGAATCACTTTGAGATTGTAATGTTTGATTGACTTGCTCTAATTTCTCTATTGCTTTACGGTTAAATCCCTGGGAATGTAAAGCTTGTGCTTGGGAAAGACGGGAAAGTGCAATACTATTTTTATTGCTTAATTTTGTATAAATTTCTTCCGTTTGCTTCCAAGTCGATAATGCCAATTCTGCTTTTCCAGTTAATAGTTGTAAATGTCCTTGAATATCTAAAGTTTGAGCAATAAGCGAGGAATTGGGAGTTGTTGAAAGCACAGGTTTTTTAAAATCCTGTAAATTTAGACTTTGATTAATCGCATCTTCTGCTTTTTCCCAATCACCTATTCGTTGATATGCAAGTGAAAGATTACTTAACGCGGCAGCTTGTTCTAATCTTTTTCCTTGATTTTTATATTCGCGTACAGCTTGGTTTAAAACTTGTATTGCCTCTACAAATTGCCCAGCTTCATATAGCTTTTTTCCCTCGGAAATTTGAGATGCTAAGATTGATGATGGTATTTGAGATTTGGCTGGAGAATAATGTGGGATATTCGCAAAAACAGGTGTGAATTGAATGCTAATAACACATGTTATCAAAGCTATAATAAACCTATTTTTCCAATTCAACAGTTTTAAAAGAGAATTTTTATTCAAATATTTCATATTTTTTTTTAAATAAACTTTTGACATAAAATGAAGATAGAGACGTTATAAATAACGTCTCTAAAATGGTTGTAGTTAAAGCATGATTCAATAATTGTAGCGACAATACTACAATAATTAAAAACGTAGAATCTCACGATCGCAACCCTCCGGATTTGGTTCAATTTCCCAAACTAATCCTTCTCCCTCAGCTAACATGACTTCAACATATAACATTTCCACAGCTTCGATAGCACTATCTTGATTATTCGCAAACTCTTGTAAGTTTTCAGTTAGCAACCTCAACTTAAACCCCACAGGGATTAAACTATCTAACTTAATACTTCGTAACTCAAACCGCCAAATTTGTTCTTCAACATCACCTTTCAAAAACACACGTAGCTCATAAGTATTTCCTGCTATTAATAACTCCCTAGAAAAACCCTGGTTAGATGCTTGTGAGTCTTGACTTCGCATACCCAAAGATACAGCACTAAATTCACGTTGTACCCAACCTAATTGCTGTGCCAACTGGGAAACCCCATCCTCAAACCATTGCCAAACTGATGTATGTTGAATGATTCCTTGTCGTAATTCATACAGTCTTTGCCGCCAATCACCATGAGAAATTAACGCTCCCCAATTTGAAAATGGCACTTCTAAACGAGGAAATTTAATTTCAGAGTTTCCTAGCCGTTGTAATAAATTTTCAGCTTGAGTTTGATGTAAAGTAGGTAGTGCTTCAATATTTGCACGGGTAACTTCTTGTGGATAAAATTGCCGAGACAACCACAAAACATTCAAATCTTCAATCAAATACTCGGATTCTAAACTGTAAGTTCTGTCATTAGCATTATAAACCCCAAAATTCTTGATTTTGTTATGGGTCGTATAACCATAAACCCTAACCCAACCCTCATCTGGGTTTACCTGTACTCCTAAATAATAATCACCAACCCATTCCGGAATATCTATCCATTCCTGCGGTACAGACAACTCATCCCCATCCATCGCAAGGGTTGGAACCAACACTAAACGCAAATTATCGATTGCGATTGCGTCAGCGAACTGTAGGTTTATCGCAGAACCATTTACAAATTCCCAAATGCTTGCTGATGAAGCTTGATGAAAATATAGTTTAGCATTTTCAGAAATTTCTTCCTGCAAACTCCGTAAAAGTGCATCTACACACTGTTGATTAATAGAAGCACGTTGAGTCGCCCCAGGGGTTGAGTATAAATGCTCGAAAACATGGGATTCATTAGGAATTTCAAACAGATGTTCACTATTGACAAAAGGTGAAAAAGATGCACTAAACATAATTAAGACGGCTCCATTTTTCTTCCGTGAGTGGCATGGCTGTAATAATTGTTGAGCCATTCATCTAAGCTTTTGCTTACGGCATCTAATACGTTAGGTGCCGGGGAAATATGCAGCTCGTCAACGCTCCACTGAATTAGGATAAGCAACAATGAGCGTTTAATATTACTGAGACGACGGGAAACCGTATATTGTTTAATATCAAGCCTATTCGCTATTTCTTGCTGGGTAAGATGTTCCACATAGTAGACTTGAAGTAGCTCTTGCGACTGAGTATCGAGTGCGGCTATAGCATCAGTCAAAATTTGGCTTAATTTTGAATATTTTTTTTGCTTTTCAGCTTCTTCCTCCTGAAGAATCGCGATCGCTAACAGTGATGTTTCTGTATCTGCGGGTAATATATCGAGTAAACTACCTGTTTCTTGTCCAGCTATGGGAGTATCAGCAGAAATCGTTTTTGGGTAGAGAAAATCACGCACAGCTTTCCCGCAAGAACTCAGCCATTTTTCCAAAGTTGACGGGGTTGCTGCTATCCCAGGAGTTGATTGATGTAACTTTTGCCGATTATATAAGTTAGTAATTGCCTGCCACGTAGAAGTATCTGGCTTCACTAGTTGACGAGTTTTTTTACCTTCAGTAGAGTGTAATTCCTTAAAACATTCCCAAGCTAATACATAACTATCAATAATTTGGCTATTAAAACCTGCATTTCTTAATCCATCGACTAAACGCTTGCGGCTAATTTTATGCAGTAAAGCCCAGTCGTTGCATATATCAGCTTCATGACGTTGCCTGAATGCGTCTTTAATAAAACCTTCAAATGCTAATTCGGCGTAGCTTTTTAAATGATAACTGTATTCAGAATTAAAGTTTTTGAGGATTTTAGGAATGCGAGAAATTGCAATTTGAAAGCAATCAGATACAGAATATTGACTTTTAAAGTTCAGCCCTATTTTACTTGCTACCCAATAACAGACTTCTTGTAAGTAAGCAGAAAGATGGTCTGCGGCAATAGAATTAGCTTCAGTTTGCC
This sequence comes from Calothrix sp. CSU_2_0, assembly GCA_012034595.1. Taxonomy (GTDB): domain Bacteria; phylum Cyanobacteriota; class Cyanobacteriia; order Cyanobacteriales; family Nostocaceae; genus Brunnivagina. Next base: position 37,880 of record JAAUPE010000060.1, read on the forward strand.
AAGCTTTGTGCCAATAAATTGCCCAAAAACTATCCTTTTCCCGTGTTTTTTCTAAATTTACAGATTGTTCTAAACATTTTTTTATACTACGTCTTAGTCTAGGGTCAGTTACCCAACCACTAAATCTATCTGCATCAAATTGCAGAAATGTGGAAAAAATTTCGATAATGCCCTGACGGGTTTGCATGAAAATTCAGATTCAGTATTTAAATAAAATTTGCTATTGATGTGTTGATAATATCAGTAACCTCTTGGAATTACTACTTGGGTTAGCAGACTTTAACAATTTGAATCTAACTTTTCGGCTGGAAACTTGCTCTAGTAATGTATGGCAGAAATAAACCCATCAATTGGTTTGCACGCTTGGTTTCTCAATTGCATTCGCCCAAATAATCCCGAATTATCGGCATATCTGCATGATGGGGAATCAGAAAAGCCTTTTACTATACCCCTTCTTGATGGGGTGCATATTCAACTATCATGCGATCGCATGATAGTTGGTATATTACTGGACTGTCGCAACGGGTAACAAGTTGGATGCAAACTTGGGTAAATGATTTACCCTCCCATTTAGAACAAAACAACGTTCCCCTGAAAATTCAATCCTGTCGTATCGTCCATCCTGCAACCACCTATTCCCAATAGACATATACTGCCAACCCTTCCACATGGGGGCTACGGTGTACACAGAAGTCTTAAAATTCCACCTAGCACTTGGTTTCGGGTTTTGAGCTTAAATCTCAAAAGGCTGTCATTGCGTTCGCTCTTAGCGTTCCCGTAGGGTGGAGGAACGACGTTCGCGCTTCGCGTTCCGTTAGCGTAGCTGCCCTGAAAGGGCTAGGTAGCAATCGCATAATCTTGTAGTTTTTGCGATTACTACCCTGCGGGAACGCGAAGCGCGTAGTTTACTTCTCCGCTTCGGAGTACGTTCCGCTATCGCTGCACTCGTAATGACAGTACAAGCCTTGAAACAGCCTTGAAACGCTTGTAAATAGGACTTGTGTGTACACCGTAGACATGGGGGGGAGCGTGAAAAACTACTAGTACAGAACGGCGGAAATAAAGCTACCATTTAAAATGGCTGAAAAGCTTATAAAATCATCTTTCTTTCTTTTGCCTTTTATCTTTTTACTTTTGCCTTGAGGTACTAGCAAACTGATATTTAAACTCCCTTCAAAGGTTGTATTGGTGGACTAA
>JAAUPE010000244.1 GCA_012034595.1 Calothrix sp. CSU_2_0
ACTCCAGCACGCTATCCCGATTCGGCGCACATCCCGTCATCTTCAAAAAAAAGTCCTTAATATCCTTCTCATACGCCATTTTTGTGTTCGGATTCCGCTTATCCGCCAACAACTGCGCCAACACATCGGGGTCATCCCGCAACTCCGCCTCAAAATACCGCAGTATAGGCGCATCCAGACAAGCTTCCAACTCCGCCTTGACTATTTCCCCAAAAATTGGCTCACTAGGCATAAATACTCACGCACCCGCTCTCGATAATGTACGTTTCCGATAACGACTCTTTATTATATGCTTAGACGCAATACTCTTATTACATCCATTAATTAATTGCCAGAAATACACGCATTTATAATGGTGTCAAGTATTAGTAGGTAGAAATCTTACACTCTTTAAATTTATTTTTATTAAGGTACAAAGTCACGATGCAATTCTCTTGCTGAAGAAGCATTAAAAATAGTCGATCTAACAATGCTTTCTCTCCCTTATTCCTGATATTATGATAGCAATGCTATCTTGTTGATAGCGCGATTCATTGCTAGCAATTGCGATATCACTATGTCCGACGAGAACAAACCCAGCCAAATGTTGCGCGTACCCACTCCTTTAATTGATGCGGTGAGAGAATTATCCCGGTTGCATCGGCAGGGAAAAACCAGTGAGGTGCTTTCTGGTTTGGATGATTTGATATTTACCTTGGATGACGGCAGTGCTAGTTCTCAAAATGGAGTTTATCAAACCATATCGTCAATTTGCTCTAGGCTGGATAATTTAGAATCCCAACTGTCGAGTTCTCTGAATAGCAACGAGGTTCCATCGACTAAAAGTCTCAATGATTTAGAGCAAAAAATCGATGCGATAAATAATCGGTTGACTCAATTTGCTGAGGCAATTATGCAGCTTCAAAGTAATATTAATAATCAACCAAGACGAGGTAAGTCATACTACGGTAATTCTTATAATCAAGGGCAACCTGTTAAGTTTCAGCCCATTACAGAAGAAAGTTTGGCTTCCAGGTTGGGGGTAACTCCAGAAACCATCCGCAAGGAAAGAGAAAGTCAACCCGCACCACTTTTTTTTGCTTGGTCTAAGCGTAAGGATACTTCTGGTATTGGCTGGGAATTTAATGAGAAAACAAATTTGTATCATCCAATTACTTGATAAAAATCAAGCAATGAAGACCGACCAAGAAAGACAAGAATTAATTCAAGATATTATCGTACTGCTTTACCAAGCTTATGACAGCACTTTAGATGACATTCACGCGCTCTTAAAAAGAATCGATGATATGGAGGATGAAGAAGATTTACAAGCTATTCAATAAGCTAGGGAAGATATACGTATCAACGGTACAGTGTCTTGGAATGAAATTAAGGAAAAAATAAGGAACGAAAGCAAAAAGAGTGATTTAATCTCAACATCAATTTAGATATTTATAGATAATTTTTATTCCCAAAAAACTGCTATTTTATAACTTGATTACAATAAAAAAGGCATTATCGCTATGGATTTAATGAAGTGGGAACCATGATTAAAGATGAATTAGAGTATCGAGTTAGTCAAGAATGGGTTATTAAGTTTAAACAATCGCTCGCTGCTATGGATAATTCGTTCGAGTCAAAAATAAATGACTACGAGCGATGGCAACTAAACCGAAGCGCTTTACAATGTCATTTAGATAAATTAATCCAAGAAATTGCTGAATACGAAAAACTTATTAATTGTGATATTAGTCAACCAATTAAAATCAAAGTTAACAGTTTAAATGAACTGCCATTCGCTTTAATTAAAGCTAGGATTGCAGCAAAAATTAGTCTTGATGAACTTGCTTCGAGGTTGGGAATTGACATCGAACGAGTTGATGAGTATGAAAAAACTAATTACCAATGTGCTAGTTTTGCTGAAATCCTTGAAGTCAGTACAGTTTTGGGAGTGGAATTTGAAAGTGGGATGGTGCGGGTAGATTTTGAGGAAATAGAAAATGTGAAGCAAACTATCCTTAATTGGGATAGAAAAGGAGTTAATGTAACAACTACAACGTAATGACAATTTAGTATATTTTGAACATGGTCTTTTAAGAAATGTTTGAAGTCAAAAGGTCGGTAAAATAATGAAAGAACAGCAAAATTTAAATACATTATTTCCAGATAATTTAATCAGTCGGGATGAAGCTGTGGAATTACTATTTGGTAAAGGTACCCTTGATAATAATGTACAAATTGAAGAAGAATCAGAAGTTGGAAATATTGGTGCTGGATTAGATTGGGGTAGTACGCAAGCTAAATTATTATTGAATCCTGGTTTATATTGGCGATTAAAGACGCTACGTATATCGCTGAATCGGGAAATAAGATTAACTATTGATAGTTGGGATTTAGGAATAGGTGAAGAAGCAGCAAAAGAGGTAGCGAGAACCTGTATTAAAGAAAAGTTAGCATCACCATCAGCAGAAACAATTCCTCACCTTGAAACTGTATTGAAACAAGATGATTTGTACGGTGAAGAGTTTATAAGCGATCGCCCAGTTTTACAATCCCTACTCGAACTACTTTTAACTGATTCTGATAAAGAAGAAATTGCCATCGCTGCCGCGTGAGTTCGGTACGCGAACAAATTATATATCGCGCTCAACTTATAAATAATGTGTAGAAATATTTCACGAAATATAAGGCTTAAAAATTGCTGTAAAAATTGAGATTTTCGTGAGAATAGGTATATTTTGCTAATTAGTTATTAAGTAATAAATCTGTTCTATCTGCGGGATAATCAAATCAAAGTATATCGCTAAATTATCACGCCACTGAATCGATTAAACCTGACATATTTAAGACTTTCTGCGAGTATGCTTCTGCAAGTCTTGCTACTTCTTCTCGGCGAGTATCATCTAACAAAATATTATCTAAATTTAGCTGCCAACGCACAAGTTCAACTTGCATGTTAACCAGTTCTTCTGCTTGTTCTGGTTCAATTTCTGCTGCCGTCCACTCAATAAACCACTCTGTCTCGTCTATTACAACCTCCACACCTTTTTTGAACGCACTATTAAAAAAAGAGCGAACACGCGCTAAGTTAGAAGCTATATGTCCCAAGCGATGAGAAATATTTTCGTTTTGGAAACCTGCTTTTTTTTCATCTAAATTCGATTTTGTATCCACCGATTAATTCCTCTGTAATTTGTTTTACACGCTCTTTTATTGTAGGGTCTTGAATAATCATCGAGCGGTTATTTTGGCTGGGACGAATATTGATAATTGATTCGTAATCGAGGGATTGGTTAAAGGGAGTCCAATTAGCACCCCAAACATCACCCTGTCTGCTACCGTCTTCTAACAATACAGCTTCGCACCAGGCATGTTTTTCTCCACCTCCCGCTAATATGCTACGTTCGATATCAACTACGACTTTGATATAGACTCTCAAAGTTTCTAACATCTGCTCGACCTGTTCTAAAGTCGCACGTTCCCTAATTATAATTATTGATTCTCGATGGAACATTCTTTATTATTGCTGCTTTCATTCCACATTACCAACAATCCCGAATTATAACTTTAATCTATACTATCCTTAATGCATATTCTGCTGGTTCGGCAGGAACAACCAGAATATGCTCGTTATACAATGTACTCGCGATTGAGCGTGTTACGGAATAGCAACAGTTGTTGTACGGAAAAGTACCATTCGTTCTTGTTTTGTTGTAAACAACTTCCCAGCAACCATCGCACCGGAGGGTGCGATCGACAGTGTACAAAGTCAATAGAGTGCAAACAAGCAAACTCAAAAACCACTGCCAGAAATTAAATCAGCCTTAATGGAAACTACCTGCTCGAAATACTTACTTAATCGGGGATGCTAGCAACCTGCAATAAACCGGACATATCCAAAATGCGATCGCTCCACTTGGCTAAACTTGTATTCATGTTGAGAAATTCAGCTGACTCAACCGCAGCATTTGACCAACTTATACGCCAATCTTGGAGAAATTGTTGGAGTTGGGTAAACTCGGAACTACCGCTTTCTCGTTCCATTAAAGATGTATATAATACCGCTTCATCCAGTACCACCGAAACTACGGGATTATTAGCTTTATCGGTAAGCGACCAAGATTTTAAGCGTGCTAAAGATGATGCAAGCTCACCTAGCTGTTTTTGGCGACTTAAGCTTAAAAAGCTTTGTTCTATGGAATCCCAATTTGGCATTACTTTTCTCCAAGTAGGCTAACAATAATTTGGCTGATTTTTTCTCTTAACTCCGGCGACTCTACAACCATTGTACGGTTATTCTGGCTGGGGCGAATATTAATTATTGATTCAAAAACAATTGTTTGCGTGTAAGGAGTCCAGTCTGCTCCCCACAAATCGCGCTGTCTGCTACCATCTTTTAATAATTCTTGTTCGCATTCATAATGTTTTTCGCTTCCACCTGCAAGTATTTCACGTTCAATATCGACAACTACCTTAATAAATACTCCCCATTGTTTCAACATTTCTACTACTTCTTCAGCAGTAGCGTGTGACCTGATGATTAAAATCATTTTGTATAGCCTCGAATTCTTACTTGGTAATACCCAAGCGATTAGTAATTGATTTTTTAAAATCAGGATTTAATAATCCGAATATTTGAATAAAATCAAATTATATTATCCTATTATTTTACGTAAAAACACAAAAATATATAAATTATTTCTAAAAAAATAATCTAAAAAAATAATCTTAATAAAATCTAAAACAATTAGTCTTTAAAGCTATGTTTTAGCGGTATAAAAGACAATTAATCTTCAAATTTAATTGCCTTCCCATGAAAATGACCCCAAATAATCTCCGGTCGAAACCATTTTGGTAACGATACTTGATGCTGCTCTAATTCGTTCCCATCATCATCTACAAGCCCTTCTAATACACCCTTAAACAATGGTTTAGCTTGCGGGTTCGTTTTTAAATTCAGTCGGTAAGTCTGGGTTTTTATCGGCTCAGAAATGCTCTCACAACCCCCTAAACAAGCTTGGGTGAGATTATGGGACAACAATATACAATGTTCGTTTCTCTTCCGAGGAGTAGCGATAACGAACGGAACTATATTTTTCGCGTTCTCAAATTTACCATTAGCATTGGTTAACTCATCCCAAATACTCACAATTGGTTTATCCTTGAGAGTGCGTACCTTCGACCTTTCAATCGCATCTAAATAAGCATTTTCATAATCTTCCCAATCGATGCCAGTACCGTAAATTACAGGCTCTAGGGGTATTAAATATTTCCAGCTATCTTCCTTATTCTGGTCAAAATCAATGTCGGCGATCGCTTGGATTTTAGCATCGATGAGAAAGTGCTTCAAAAGCGCTATACATGCTGCTGTATATGATTTATAGCTTCCGGCTTTTCCCCAGATAATAATAGGGGTGAAAGACTCCACTAAATACCACAACCACCTATCCTCATGCTGTTTCAGGGCGTTTATCAGCTGATTGGCTAATTCTTTATCGCTGAGATTGGAGTTAGTCTCGTCGTCGTCATTATTACTACTTTTAATTCCAAGTAATTTATCCGATTCTTTATTAGCTTTATATTTATCTCGCAAATTCTCGGAGATTTTCTTATCCATGTCTGAATCAGCTAAATCAAATTGTTTGATGGTAGAAGTATGGGTTTTATCCTGTAGTTCTTGCTGTCTTCTCAGCTTATCTTGCATTCCTTCAACAGAAATAAAACCGACTTTTACACGCTGTTTATCCCAATTATTTCTGATTGACTGGGATTTAAAATCAATTTCTTCCCTTGTAGATGCACCAGTTAGGGAAACTTGGATTTTAAAGTCTTGCAACAATTGATAAAAATAGGTTTCCTCCTCTTCACATTTCTTAGCCCAAGATAAATAGGCGATTCCCATTGAAATGGGTGCAACTAAAAACCACATTACGCCCGATTGGATAGCGGGGATATCGCGACTTAAAAAGCTCGATTCTGGGAGTGGTTTGGATGCTTTAAATTGCTGATTATCCCAAACTTCCTTGAGTAGTTTATATTCAAACTGGCAATATTTGCTATCTATTTTCTGTTGGGCTTTACTTGCATGTGCGTAGTTGGGATTATTGGTATTATTAGCTGTTTTAGGACAAAATTTTACCCCAATTAAATTAAATGGTCGTGAAGATTGCCCTAAATAGAATGTACTAGATAGGGCGATAGTTACACCTAATACCGCAAATCCAGCTAATTTTTTCATCTCCTATTTAGACAAGATATGGTGTACACTCCAGCAACGAAGGATATTCCGATAATTACAATCAGTTTATTTTGTTCGTCGTCGGGTAATTTATTAAATTCTTCTACGGTTGTTTGGAGCGTGTTATAAGTTTGTTTGGAACTATTAACCATTTGGATAAAATCGCCAATAGCACCCCATAAAATGATGACTGAAACTATTGTAGATAAACCGAATTTGATTAACCTACCCATACCATCTATTTCCCATTGGTCATCTTTTTTATTAACTCGAAAATTATCTAAACAATCACGATTAGTTATCTGATTAATTAAGAATGTGCTGGCAATAGCTAAAGTTAAACCCTGTGTACCACTAGTCAGAATCAAGAATCGGGCTAAGGAATAGGAGGTTATTCCCCAGAAACTAACTTCTAAGCCTTTAAGAAAGCTACGATTTTTATTAATCTTTTTTTGATGATTGGCTTTAAATTCGGAGATAATTTCTATTTCATCTGGGGTAAAAGATGAATCTTCGCTTCGGGGATAATTTGCTTGATTCTCTTCGTCCGAAGTTTGCTGGGAAGAGAATCTTCCCGACCAATTCTCGCTTACAGACTCTACATCCTGTAACATAGCTAGTCATTAATCCCAATAGTTGATGATACAGCAGTTTGCAAGTAGACGGGGTACAGGCTTAAAAGCTAAAAGTCTTGTGCTATGGGCAGCGTTCGATGGTTCCTGAGCCTTGCCTTGTCGAAGAACTGACTTGTACTGAGCCTAGTCGGAACGAAGTGTACCGGAGGTAAAGTAGCGCTCACTCCGAAGTCTTGCCTGTTGAATTGTGCTTCACTTAGATTAAATCTGCTGTATATCCCCAGTAAAAACCTGGGGTATTTAATTCATCTAAATATGTCTCGAATATTGTTCCAGAATTTAACGACTGGATTAGTTGAAAAATGTTTTTTAGGAATCAAGCTTAAGTCGCTATCTGAGCCATTTTCGAGCAAATGTTTAATCTTTTTATCTTTGTAGTCTCTATCCGCTTTCATTTGGGCGATAAATGGCTTGTTACTGATATCTTCTAGTCTTGTTTTCGCCTCAACTGTTGTCATTTGAGTATCTATCCATGCCTGCAATTCGATAACATCCATTGCATCATCATGGCGTTGATATTCTTTCTCTAAATCGGCGAATAATTTAGTTTTATATTCATCAATTAAGTTATTGTAACGGGTATTTTCTAGGGAAACATCACCTCCAGCTTTATCAATTTTGGCTGCTT
>JAAUPE010000245.1 GCA_012034595.1 Calothrix sp. CSU_2_0
GAAAAGTCCGCACATCCAAACTAATCGACGTTGGTCGAAACTTGTGAGACACTTGCCGTCTTGGCGCTTTGCGTCGTTCGCGCAGCGTCTCCGAAGGAGTTTGGCAAAGTGTCGAACCCGAAGGGTGGACTTGTTTAACTGCCTTGGCATTCCCAACCACGCGACGGATTGCTTGACAAACATGGTTTGCTTTCAATCCAGTAGCCTCACGGACTGGCTTATAAACCTTGTGATGCAACTTGGTCGTGTTCCAACATTTTTCACGTTTTGCAACTTCCAATATTTGGTTACATGCATCAGCAAAATCCTGCAAAGTGCGATCTATTTCAACTCGCAACTCTACAGGGACTATTACTTTGCATTTAACCGATATTGTTTGCATGACATACCTCTGAATACTCATCCAATTATATCAGCAGATACATGCAAATAGACTATTGTTTCAGAAAATCACGGCAAATAAATTTGCCCGTGTCGCTTCTACTCCCTGGGCTAAAGCCGCAGGGTTTCCAAGCTCCCGTGAGGTTTACATGAATGATGAATGCTGTAGGTTACTGACTGGAAATGGGAAGACTAGGGATGAGCGATCGCGAGCTTAATATTTAGAGGCATATCGCGATTATTGTCGATTATTCCGAATTACGTCCAAATTAAAAAATATTTTTTGTGATCTATATCACTTCTAACCCCTTTCCCAATTGCCGATTCCCATTTGCCCATTACCCTTGCCCAATAAGCGATTCAACCATACTTAAGTAAAAGTACTCGATCTAAAATGTTCTTCTAGTTATTTTTCTTTGGTTTATAAATATTTTTGTATCTTCAAATTTATTTGCAAACTCGAAAAATTGATATAGAACAGTAATCAGGAGGTACAAGATGAGTCACAATCAGGCAGAATTATCAGGTCGTAAAATACCGGAGAATACTAAATTTTCCGCCAAGAAAGTCCTAAGTAATTCTGTAGATTCTCTAGAACTTTCCAAAATCCAGCGACATATTTTTTTATGCGCTGACCAAACAATTCCAAAATGTTGCTCAAAACAACCTTCCTTGGAATCATGGGAATATTTAAAAAATCGTCTCAAGGAGCTAAAACTCGACCAAACACAAGAAAATAACCCCAACTACATTTTCCGAACCAAAGCCAATTGCTTGCGAGTTTGTTGTTCTGGACCGATAATGGTAATTTACCCGGATGGTGTGTGGTATCGCCAAGCAACTCCCGAAGTAATAGAACGAATTATTCAAGAACATCTAATTGGCAATAAAGTGGTAGAAGAATATGCATTTTTACTCCACCCTCTGCCAAATTGCTTCCAAAATGTTGGCGAACAATTAATAGAGGCTTAAACCATGGGAAGGATATGAAAAGTAGTAAGCTTTAGTAAAGCGTTGATCGGCGTGGGTTAGTTTTTGGGAGCATCTTAAACCAACACCTATGTGAACTTGAATAATTATTATTTAATCAGTGTTTTTAACCCGCACTCATCAAAGCGATATATAATAGCGCATTATAAATACTACTGCTCTACGTATCCTTACTACACTCTTTCCCTGAGTCTTACGGTCGAAAAAAGTGGCTGTCACTTTTGAAACCTAGAGGAGGCAAAGGCGAGTTAAGTGGGAAAAAGCTCACACATTTTTAACGATCCACCATAGAGGAATACGAGTCAATACCCTGATGGACCGAAGCGCGACAATTGCCACTGCTATGAAAGAACCCAGCATGAAAGATCACAAACGACTTCTACTAATTGATGACGACCCAAACCTGATATTGCTGGTGAAGGATTACTTGGAATTCCGGGGATACGAGGTTGTCACCGCCGAAAATGGTCGGGAAGCTCTGGAAATTTTGGAGCAGGATATTCCAGACATGATCATTTGCGATGTGATGATGCCGGAAATGGACGGATACACGTTTGTCGAACAAGTACGACAAACCGAACGGACAAGTTGGATTCCTGTATTGTTCCTGTCAGCGAAAGGACAAAGTGCCGATCGCGTCAAAGGATTAAACAAAGGTGCTGACGTGTACATGGTGAAACCGTTTGAGCCAGAAGAACTCGTAGCACAAGTTGAATCATCCCTCAAGCAAACCATCCGTTGGAAGGAACACCAGGCAAAAGGTGGGGAAAATGGTTCCCGCATCCAAGTTCCTTTCGACGTACAGCTAACTCCTACCGAACTCAAAGTTGTCCAGTTCGTTGCCAGAGGATTAGCTAACCGCGAAATCGCTGAAGAACTCAACGTGAGCCAGCGAACTGTGGAAAGCCATGTGTCTAACATGTTAGGCAAAACAAACCTCCACAATCGTACCGAATTAGCACGTTGGGCGATCGAAAACCAAATGGCGTAAATCGCAGATTAGGAGTTAAGAGAAATTAGTTGCATAATTTAGGGTGTTAATTAGTAGATGCAGTTTTACACCTGAAAGGCAGCTTTATTTAATCATGGCAGCCTAATTTTGAATGCAGCTTTTCCCGAAGCATTCAAATATCTGCCCCAACTTCTGACTCTTAACGCCTAACTCACGATACACTTAACCTGATAAGCAAAACTTATCGACAAGCTACTCTTCTATAAGTCGGTTAGCGAACACTCTGATTTGCATATCGTAATTTAAAGAGTGTCTTCTTAATTCAGCTTTTAAGATTTGGGCTGGTTTTACCCTATACATTGAGGTAAAGCCAGCCTTTCTTCTATGCTTGAGAAAGTGCTTTGGGAATGTCAAATTTGATTAGTTGTATTGTATCGATTGACGGCAAAAATGTAAATCCGTGTTACAGCAATAATGTTACCAGTAATACTGAATATTCTACGTGTGAAGAAAATAAAAGATAAGGAGACAAGAAGGACAAAGAAGTTACAATGCCCAATGTCTCCAGCCTACAGTCCAATTAGAAATTCCATGAAATGAGAATCACTACTGAGATTAAATCGTACAATCTGCATCATTGGTTTTGATGATGGTGCGTTTGTTCGTGGTGCGGGTGGAAAACAACCGTTGCTTGCCTGGGAAAAACGATCAAAAAACCCTATCTCTTTCCTTCTTATACCAATTAACCAAAATCCTTATACATATAGATTTTTCGTAGGGGTTTAGCACTGCGCTTTACCCCTACCCACGTATTAGTCTCATCGGTGAAATGGTATTATTTCACAAACAATTGACTCAAAATCATCATCAGTGTGACGACTCCTAAACCCGTCATCAAACCCGCAGGCATAAACTTGCGTGTTTTTTTCAACCTGATTGCAAAAACTATAACTAGTACGGCAGTAATAACAGCAGCTAGAATTAGGGCAAATCCTTGTCCTTGAAGTTGGAGAAAAGCGCATATCAACAGGATTACACCGCTAATCGTACCGCTAATTAAAGAAACTTGACTTTGTGCCTGGAGATAGCCAATAATGCCACCGATAATTGCCAAAATCCCGTAAGCAAACGTAGCGACAATAGCAAAATTCATCTTTGTAGAACCCATATAGAAAATTAGTGCTGAGTGCTGTTAAAAAAAGTCGAAAATTCTGGAAATATCAGAAACGTACAATACTCAACTTCTCACACTCTGCGACAATGCACTTCCTTAACAACACCCATGAGTATTAGGCGAACAGCAATACCAAAGAGCTAACCATTATTTATATTTCTTAGTTAAACTTGTAATAAAAGTATACATTTAGAAAAAAGCAAGGATGGGTTAGCGATGGAAACGACCCGGTTCGATATCACTGTGCGACGAATTACAACATTGCTTTCTGTAGTAATTATTACCTTGGTTGCAATTGGCGCGACTACAGGAGTGTTGATTTCCTTTTATTATGAGCCAGGAGCAGGTAAAGCCTACGAATCACTAGCAAGAATTAGCACAGAAGTTACTTACGGATGGCTGTTTCTCAAAGCTCATGATATGGCTGGTAATGGGGTAATTGTAGTTGGTTTAATTCAAATAATTATGTTGTTTCTGAGCAGACAATTTCGCAAGAATTGGTTAGCTGCTTGGATAAGTGGAATTTTATTTACCCTCAGTGCGATTGGACTCAGTTGGACGGCAATAATTCTGGATTGGAGTCAAGAGGGATATTGGCGATTTAATATTGAGTTAGGTACTGTTAAATCTTTACCTGTGATTGGGAATCAACTTCGGGATATCTTAACTGGTGGAGGTGCAGTTGATAGTGTTACCATTCAACACTTGTACACCATCCATAGTTATATTGTGGCTACGATCGCTCTGATTCTCGCCATAGTCCATTTAGTTAGTGTAGTTTGGCAAGAAAAGCAAACCGATAATGAAATTTCACAAACTGAATCCGCAGAAGTGAACGAATTGCGCTCGCTCTCTTAATCGGAAATTAGTTTTTCAGGGACGCAATGTATAGGAATATAAGAGAGACGTGATGTATCACGTCTCTACATTTTGATGGAAAACTTCTAACTCCCGATTCCCCTAATAGTTGTTGGGATTTGGGCTAATTTCGCGATCGGGACTTCTTCTACTTCTAACAAATTCTCTATAGCAAGACGAGTATATTTTTTTGTATCAGATAATCTTTTTAATAAACTGGGTCGCGGATCGTGTAAAAGATAAATAATGCGATCGCCTATTTCCCACTCTTGTGTCGCGGGAATTATCTCTAAACGTTTTTCACGTTCGATCAGGATCGGAACTAATTCACCAGTACCAATCAAAGCTTGCAAATAAGCTTGTTGTTTACTAAAATCAGCAGCATTTAAAGTCGTTTTCCCTAGTGTCACCCGTCCATCGTCTAAATACTCATTCCAAGTCTTAATCGTAAAGTCAGAAATAAATGCTTGGTTAACTTGATTGCTATTATTATTCGCTGGTGACGCACGGGGAAAAACAGCTAAAACTCTAGGTGGGTTAAATTCTTCGGCTGCACGTTGCGCTAATACAAAATTCACTTCACCGTTATTGGTCATTGCCAAGAATGTACCCATTGACTCCAATCCTGCATCATCTAACACGCCTGTGTCGAGAGCGCTACTGATAATTACTTTTAAATTATCAGCTTCAGCAGCTTGACTGCATTCAGGGTCTGTATCGATAATTACTACATCTTCACCCCGTTGCTGGAATAATCGAGCAATTAACAAACTTAAAGGATTACAACCAACAATTACCGCTCCGGTTGCTTGTTTGGATGAAATTTGCAACAAATTAGCAATCCAACCTGCTGTTAAGCCCTGACACACGACTGTCATAATGATTGTCAGGAAGACCAAAGCCTTAATTGCCTCTCCTCCATTAATTCCTCGTTGTGTCAGGGAAATCGCAAACAACGAACCGATCGAAGCACAGACGATTCCTCTCGGTGCTACCCAACTTAAAAAAAGTTTTTGTCTCCAATTCAAGTCACTGTTCCAAGTGCAGCAGAGAATATTTATCGGACGTACGACAAACATTAGTACCAAAACAGTAAATAAACTGCCCCATCCTAAAGCAAACACGCTTTTCATGGAAAGGTCAGCAGCGAGTAAAATGAATAATACAGAAACGCTGAGGATTGTGAGCTGTCCTTTAAATCTTCGCAGTAAGCGTTCCTCTGGGACTGATGAGTTAGCAAATACCGCACCAGCAGCGACAGTTGTCATAATCCCAGATTCGGTACGGATTGTTTGCGCTAAAGCAAATAACCCCCACAGCACTGCCAATACAACTAAGTTTTTTAATTCAAAAGAGAGAAAATTGGCGTGTTTGAAAATTAGACTCATCAAATAGCCACCCATTGCCCCAATTGCGGCACCAATACTTAAACGGACAAATAAACCGATAACGGCTACTTTGGGGTCGGAGTCGCCATTTAAGATTGTATCGAGAACAACAAATGCTAAAATGGCTCCCACAGGGTCAATCAGAACTCCCTCGCCTTCTAGCAGGGTTGCCACTTGTCTATCGACGTTGATTTGTTTGAGCAGAGGACTAACCACCGTTGGTCCTGTGACAACGATAATAGAAGCATACAAGAATGCGATCGCCCAAGGAAATTCACCCAACCAATGGGCTGCTAAACTCCCACCCAAGAGGGTGATCAGCGTACCTAAAGTTACTAACAATTGCAGTGTTACCGAAACCTTACCCAACTCACGTAAATCGAGGTTGAGTCCACCTTCAAATAGAATAATCGCTGTTGCCAATGCCACAATCGCTTCTAACCCAGTCCCTAGCAAGTGGGGGTGTAATAAGCTCAAGCCATCCGAACCCAATAAAATGCCAAACAGTAGTAAAAACACAATGCTGGGCACTCTTAGGTAAGCAGCTAACACCTGGGCACTAATTCCGGCAATTACAGTAATCACCATCTGAAGGGTGATATCAAAGGATGCTTCCATGTGGTCGATTTTGAGCGATCGTTACCAAAATCTTTTCTAAATTCAAAATATTTTGTAAATAATTGTAAATTTTAAATTGATGGAGTGCAACACCACACTCGACCTTCGTTACCAAATTTAGATTTAATTTCATACTTGGTTAACTATCTTACGATATTTACAGACTTCGCTGTGCAAAGACAATAACACTTTTTTCATCAACATCCGTGCAAGCGATCGCATTTAAATTAGAACTTATGCGCTATACCAGTCGATCGTGGTGTGTATTGACGCGAAACTTTGCCATCTTTTAATAACAACGATAGAGTTGATAAGGAATACCAATACGATAATACTGATTGATATCTCTTTGACAGTAATTTGGAGATGAAATTATTATTTGTTTGGGAAATTCGCGTTTGCGTAAACCTGAAGCAACTAACCATAAATTTAAGTTTGATATTTTTATGTTCAAATTATCTGTTGAAGATGGTTGATTTTTCTTAATAGAAATATTATTGGAAATCTTTTTTAAAACTTCTTCAAAACTTTGTTTTTTACTGAAAAATGCTAATTCTGTAGGTTGGGAATTAGACTTATATTTAAAACTAGAATCTAAATTAGAATTTATATTTGCTTCTAAATTACTTTTTTCTTGAAGTTGATGTAGTGCTAAAGCAAAACTCAATCCTAGTGCGACATCTTGATAATCGCTATATCCAACTACAATCGCAGTTGGGATGGATGGTTCTTGGTTGAGGTTTTTGGCAAATATTTCCGGTTGAAAAGGTTTTTGAAACACTAAATTAGATACTAAGAAGAAACAGCTAATTATTCCAACTATGAAAATTATGGGTAAAGGTGATTTTAAAAATAAAAATTGAATTCGTTGGGAAAAATAGTTATTTTTATTAACTCTATTACCTATTATTTTATTTCCCATAGATAAAATACTCGCAGCTAGTAATGCACAAAAACTAGGATAGTAAATAAAGTTATAACGGGGAACAACTGTAATATCTTTTTGAGAAAATAAATAATAGCGAAAAACTCAATAATTATCCAAATAGTAAAACTTAATAAAGTGAAAGTAGAAAA
>JAAUPE010000246.1 GCA_012034595.1 Calothrix sp. CSU_2_0
GGCAGAAGGAGAAGTCAGAAGGCAGAAGGCAGAAGGCAGAAGTCAGAAGTCAGAAGGCAGAAGGCAGGAGGTACAAAAGCTTATATTTTTAAGTTTTGTAGCAATTTATAATGGGTGGTTTATTTCCGCCAAGTTGTACTAGTTTTTATATTTACCCTATTTTAAATTTTTCTGCGAATACTTAGCCACTATTCGCTTCTCATCTATTCAAATCCAGGTTTAGGTTTAGATTTAGGTTGAGATTTATGTCTAAATTTGTATTTTAATTTTCTTTTGTCCTTTTCATCCTATCTAACGGTGAGCGTATAATACTTTACTTGATGTTGCCAAAAAATGAAATACTTAATTTTTATCTGCTAATGGTACATCTGTATGATTGATTGCTTTTTTAGACCCAAATACAGCTATATCGGCTTTTAAATAATCGATAAACTGCCGCGCTGCCCTTCCCGATCGCCCATTGTGGCGGGTTGCCCATTGTAAAGCTTTATACTCTAGTTCTTCCTGAGCGATCGCAATTTCTGCTTGGTTGGCAAGATGACGAACTATTTCGAGGTAAGTATTTTGGTCTGCGGGGGCAAATGTTAAGGTTAAACCGAAGCGATCGCTAAAGGATAACTTTTCTTGCATGGTGTCCCAAGCATGAACTTCGTCATTCTCTCGTGGTGCTGGACGATCGGCAAAAAATTCGCGAATCAGGTGACGACGGTTTGATGTAGCATAAACCACGATGTTAGGCGATCGCGATGTTAAAGTACCTTCTAATACTACTTTGAGGGCTTTGAATGCGTCATCATCTTCTTCAAAGGATAAATCATCAACAAAGATAATAAATTTTTGCGAAGCTTCGCGCAGTTTTCCAACAATTAATGGTAAGTCTTTGAGTTCTGATTTTGTCACTTCAATCAACCGCAAACCACGGTTAGCAAAGTTCTCTTCTTGATAATTATCACGCTCATTTAATAAAGCTTTCACCAAAGACGATTTTCCAGTACCACGACTACCGTAAAGTAAGACATTCAGCGCTATCTGTCCCGACAATAAAAATTCTGTATTTTTCAACAAAGTCTCTTTCTGCGACTCATAACCCACAAGTTCGTTTAATTTAATGGGATCGGGATGGGGAATACCAATAAACTCCCCGGAATGCCAGCGCAAAGCTTGATATTCAGCAAATAAACCCGTGCCACATCGACGATAATAAGTCGCTAAGTCTTCAACCACATCATTCCAATCTTCTGACTGCTGTAAAGACAGAATATATTGCTGTTGTGGAAAGGTGAAATGTTCCATCTCTATTGTCTTTAAATACCAGAGAACAGGAGATACAGGTAGATGGGCTACACACTGCACCCATTCACTTAACAACGCACTGCTACATTCATATAGCGATCGCAATATTTGCAAATCATGTTGAGTTGCGGCAATTAATGCTGGTGGCAAGCTGGCAAAGTCACGCTTTTGCGCTGCCCTCGAAAAGGGATTGTCATCCCGCAGTATTTGCAAAATTAAATATTCTTCCCAATTTAAATTCTGGGATGCCAGCGATTTAAAATAATTTCCATAAGCCTGCAAACAACCCCTCGCATCCGCGTCTTTATAGCGTATTGCTTGCAGCAGTTCTAAAAATGCCATTCCTGTTTGCCCTGTCAATACAGATTGGTAGAGTAACAGAGAGGCTGCTTGACGTTGCAGAAATTGTATCCTGGCAATTGTTGGGCTGTCCATTATTTTTTATAGACCTCTTACAAAGAGTTTTGTGGTATGATGCAGGTTTATGTAAAAGTCCAAAATCCATATTTGATTAAAAAAATCTATAATTTTTAACTTATACGTAAGTAAGT
This sequence comes from Calothrix sp. CSU_2_0, assembly GCA_012034595.1. Lineage (GTDB taxonomy): Bacteria > Cyanobacteriota > Cyanobacteriia > Cyanobacteriales > Nostocaceae > Brunnivagina. The sequence continues at coordinate 1,845 of JAAUPE010000246.1, forward strand.
AAAATTATTTACTTGGGATTTATGTCTAAAGCGGGAACAATAGACTTGCAAATCTCATCTCAGTATTAAATAAGTCGTCATGAGTAACATAAAGAACATTGGATAAAATAAATGGGTTGAAAATTGGGATTAAAGAGCAGAACTTATGTAAATGGCACAACAGCAGAAATATTTGAGATTAGAATTATTTAATTGATTTAGCTTTGGGCACGATTTATAAATTGATAATAAACGGGTATAATGCTCTTCGGTTCGATATATAAATAGCTGTTAAAGTCAGGGTGTTTCCTGTTTGGACTTTCCAGATAGGAAGGTAATATCAATCGAGGGACGCATCGCTTGCTGATTAACTTTCTTAATTAACTTTACTTAAAGATAGAATTACTAGACCGAATATATTAACCAAGCAGAGTGAACGGGAACAGCCATGTCTTACGTCTCCTTTCTGAAGAATATACCAGAAGTATTGACTCAACCGACCGGAATTGCGGCTTTAGCTTCGTTGGGTATCCACGGTGCGATCGCATTTATTTACCGTTGGTGCCTGTTGACTCGTCAAAGTCAGCAAAGCAAACACAAGCAAACTTAAAACCAGTTGGGTTAACTCAATTAACCCCCGCAGAGCAAAGTCGTCTTCCTCAAATACCCATACCTCAATCTGGCAGTCTCCAAGCGCAATTACCACCTTTACCCGGTCAAATTCCGTCGCTGCCGACACAGCAACAATTACCTCTAAACCTGCCGAATACACAGTCTGGATTGCCCCCAGCACCACCACCAGGTGCAATTATAAATACCCCAGGTTCGAGCGCTTTAACGTTACCACCTTCGTTACAAACGCCTAATTTTAATGTTTCGTCGCTACCGGGAAATAGCTCACAACGGTTCAATCGTCGCGATTTGGTAATCGATCCGAATTTTGGCTTAAATCCAACTGCCTCAGTCAATATATCTAGATATCCACGCAGCAGTCGGATTAATAATAATGTTGCATTAGGTTCACCATCGTTCAATTCGCGATCGTACGGTTCGGTAAGTACACCTCGCTCATTCGTACCGAGTAATCTACCAGAACCACCAGTTACTCAACCTAGTAATTTTCCTGTTGCCCCTCCACCATTGCCTCCAGAAGCAACAACCACAACCACAACGGATAATGGAGTTGCTACACAAACTCCTCAACCAGAAAATCAAACACCTGTAACACCAAATCAATATATTGCACCAGTTGGTAATGTACCACAACCAACTGAAGGTAACTATACAGTTGCCGCACAACCAGTTACACCTTTCCAACCCCAAGCTGGTGGTATTAGCGAGATTGCAGCAGGTACAGCAACTTCTGAATCCACTGTCCCCAATACTGTACCAAATGCCCCCACTGGAACGGTAGAGGCAAGAAAAACCATTAGCATGTTAGATGCTTTCACCGAAGCGAAAAAGCAGTACCCAGAAGTAGAATTTTCTGGTGCGCCAATTCGCATAAGTATACCTAAATCCCAGCTCGATCGTAATGTTGAGGTGGCTGTGAGGATGGATCGAGAAAATAAAATTGACTCGGTTCAACTTCTCGAAGATGGGATTTCGATTCCTTCCAATCATAAATTAGCTGTTCGCGAGCGTTTATTGCAGTACTTCAAAGAAAATCCAGCTGCGCTAAATGGTAAAGGTAAGTTGTTTACCTTCCGAATTTCGCCAGATGGAACTGTTAGCAGCGATAAACCTAGTGAAAATAAGCCTAGCGATAAGCTTACCAACGAAAACAACCAACTTACACCCGTTGCTCCACAAGGTTCCAACCCAACAATCAAGCCATTCTCTGGATTGCAATTAAATAGAAACAAGCCTGTTACCATACCACAGGTAAATACTCCAACCGAAATAAATATTCCCCGCTCTGGTTCAACAGTACCAACTTTGCTCGATAAACCATCTCGCGAAGCGTCACCAGGAAGTGGGAATCGCACAACACCACCAAAGCTACCTAATTTTAAACCCCAAGAAGCATCATCGCCCCTCGATCGTGTTCAACCTGCACCATTAGTACCAGTAAAACCATCTCAAACTCAATCAACACCAATACCTCAAATCACAGCTAAACCTTTGGTAGAAAAATTGCGCGAAAGTCAAAACCAACAATCTGCTTCCGAAGGTAATGCCGAACAGCCCAGTGTGGTTCAGAAACTACGGCAATTTAAGCAGGAGCAGGATTCTAAGTAGGAAAGTTCGTGAAATATAATTTGGAATACAATAAAGGTGGGGACATCCCCACCTAAAATTAACGTTCGCTTTACCAACCTTGTTCGGCTTGTTGAAATACAAAAGTAGCCACTTCCAAAATATCTGGTTCAGTCAACTTGTTTTTAAAAGCAGGCATGGCATTTTTGCCATTTGTCACCTGATAAATAATTGCTTGGAGCGAATTAGTGTCGTAATTCTCTAAGTATTCTGACAAAGCTGCTTTTCCCAGGTTCTTTTTCGGTAGCAAAATATTTCCACCTCCAATGTGGCAGGAAGCACAATTATTGGTAAAAATTTTAGCTCCGTTGTTTATATCAACAGCTAGTGCTGTATTATAAAACGCAAACCCAAATTGGGCGATCGCGCCTAAAGTTATTAGAATAATCTTTAATAGATTCAATAGATTCAATAGATTCAATAGAAATTCTCCTCGCCAAAAAGCGTCTGCAACTTAAAAATAATGTTTACTATCACTATTCTATGGTTACAGTAAGGCTCTATAGAAAGTATTCATCCAACAACAATGTCAGAATAATTAATAAAGATTTAACGAATGCAAGTTTATCCTTGATGTCGGTAAACACTTCCATTACTTTCACCAGGGACAGACTTGCAATCGTTATCTAGATTTTGCTAGTTTTAAATTTAGTTTAACCAGCTGATAAATCTAGCTTTAGTTTTTATTTTTTTCCCAACATCATTTGATGATGAGCAAGGATGATTGCATATTCGCTTGGGTCTATGCAAATATAAATCTGCTTTTAGCGATCGAAGCAATTAACCTTCAACGATGATTTTGCCAACCATACCCGCACCACGATGGGGTTCGCAATAGAAAGTATATTCACCAGCAGATGCATCTGCGGGGAAGGTGGTTTCCTGAGCTTGTCCGGGGTTCATCATCAATTGCTTGTGTGATAATGCTTTAGCAAAATCAGTACTTTTAGCCGCATTTTTGACTCCATCAAAGACAACGTTATGGGGAGGTACTTTATTATTGACCCATTTGATGGTGTCACCAGGTTTTATCGTTACTTTTGCAGGTTCAAATGCGAGCATTCCTTTATCGCTTCCCAGCTTGATTGTGTGGGTTTCAGCCAAAGCACTAGGTACAAAGACAAAGAAACTAGTCACAACTAAAAACATTGTCAATGCAGTCAAACTTAAGCGTCTTAGATTTGCCGCTATAGATTTCATAGTTTCTCCTGAGAAGTGAATTTATTTGCTCTTTACCTATTTTAGATATAATTTTGACCAAATATGACAACTTGTCGTAGATAAAAAAGAATTTTAGAATTTAGGTAAGGTTAAATACATCTGACTCAATCCTGCTCGTCGTTTTCTACACACTCTTCCTCTAGCACAGGTAAATCAAACCAAAAAGTTGTACCAACACCGACTTCGCTCACTAAATGTACCGTACTATGGTGTTTGTCGATAATATTCCGGACAATCGATAATCCTAAACCCGTACCCTCTAAGGTATGAACGCGGTTTTCAACCCGGAAAAAACGGTCAAAAATAGCTTGTTGATCTTCCAATGCAATGCCAATCCCAGTATCGGAGATTTCGATCCTGACTCGTGATACTGGTTTAGGTGAATTAGACTTGACTGCAATTTGGTAAGCGCGAAATGCGACTTTGCCTCCAGCTTTGGTAAATTTCAGGGCATTACCGAGTAAATTCCCAAATACTTGCAGCAATAAATCATAATTGCCAATAACTAATGGCAAATTCAATTCCACATCTTGAAATAGTTCAACACCTTTGTCTCTAGCATTCAATTGGTAAGTACGCAGGGTTTGTTCGATCGCTTGACTTAAATCTATCCCATCTAAGTTATAGCTTCGTCCTGATTCCAAACGCGATAAATCTAATACATCATTGACCAATCTTGTCAAGCGGTCAGTTTCGTTATTAACTGTCGCTAAGAAGTCTTGACGTTGTTCCACTCCTAAATCTTCGCCGTAATCATGCAGAGTTTCGATGTAAGTTTTGATATTAAATAGGGGAGTCCGTAATTCGTGAGAAATATTACTAATAAATTGACTTTTAGCTTCATTTAATTCCACCTCGCGAGTAATATCCTGAACTGTAATCGCAATACCTCGGATACTTTCGCGTTGCTGATTGAGAACCGTAGTCAGAAGAATCCGTATAGTACGCTTTGCAGGTTGTGCTAATCGGATACGAAACTCCGCACTTTCGCGATCGCCTGTTGCCATTTCGTAGAGAGGACGGGTAATTTCCATTTGTACCACAGTTGGTAGCTGATGTAGAACATTCGTACCGACGACTTCATCATTTTCCCAACCAAAAATCCTTCTAGCTGTAGGGTTAACAAGAATCACCTGCATGTTGTTGTCGATTAACACAGCACCATCGGCAATTGTGGAAACAAGAGTTTCTAGCTTGGCTTTTTCGGAAGTTAATTCCTCAATATTTTGTTCTTCATAACTTTCCAACCGTTCAGCCATTTCATTAAAGCTGAAAATTAGCTCACCCAATTCTCCACCAAGTGGTAAATCGATCCGTTGCTTAAAATTCCCCGTGGCAATTTGTTTCACACCCACCAAAAGCTCTTTAATTGGCTTAGTGATAGTCAAAGCATTAACCACCCCAGCTAAAATTACCATTACCCAAATCGTAATAAAAACGGCAATGGTGACATCGCGGGTAAAATTAGTGGAAATAACAGCCGTTTGGTTGGGATTAATTCCAATTGCCAAAACACCCAGATATTTACCATCAGCTTTGAGCGGTACAAATACATCAGTAACTTCCCCATCGGGAGATTGATGCTGTCGCACCATTGGTTTCTCAACATCAGCAGCGTAGTCATCTGGTAACTGGATACGTCGTTGGATGGTCAGGGAATTTTCCACCTCCGGTTCCCAAAAAGGAATACCGAAAAAGATTTTTCCGGTTTCATCAGCGTAGAGCATGTAGCGAACACTCGAAGTACTGCTGTAAAACCTTTGGGAAAATTGAGCAACCTCAGTCAGATTATTCTCGGCAATCAGGGGAGAAACATTTGCAGCCAGCAACAGCCCTAAATCCCGACCAAAGCGAGTATCATTCAGCCTTGCATCCTGTTGAATAGTGTTGACAGCCCAAAAAGTTAACCCACTCATCACCAGCGATACAACCAGAGTCGCAGCCGCCAAAAGCTTAGTTTGGAGTGTAAACTGTAACCACCAAGTTGCGATCGCTTCTCGAATGCTAGTAAAAAAAGCAAGCATATTAAATATATTTTTTTAATTAAAATTATAAGAATGGGCAATGGGCAATGGGCAATGGGCAATGGGCAATGGGCAATGGCA
>JAAUPE010000061.1 GCA_012034595.1 Calothrix sp. CSU_2_0
ATGCCCCATGCCCCATCCCCATGCCCATGCCCGTCAACAATTAACTTTTACATTTTTACCTAACGCTGGCAATTTCTGCTTGTTTTGCTGTTTGCATTGTTTGCACAAATTGCTGAAAAAGGTAATCGGCATCATGGGGTCCGGGGCTGGCTTCGGGATGATATTGTACTGAGAATATCGGTAAAGTTTTGTGACGGACTCCGGCTACGGTATTGTCGTTAAGGTTGAGATGGCTAATTTCGACTATGCTGTCGGGTAGAGAGTCTGGGTCAATCGCAAAGCTGTGATTTTGGCTGGTGATTTCTATCCGTTTTTGCAAACCCGCAGGTTGATTTAAGCCTCGATGTCCAAATTTTAGTTTAAAGGTTTCTGCCCCTAAGGCATGACCTAAAATTTGATGCCCCATACAAATGCCAAATATAGGTTTTTTTGCTTTGAGTAGGGCTTTGGTGGTTTCGATGCCTTCAGTGACGGCTGATGGGTCTCCAGGACCGTTGGAAAGGAAAATTCCATCGGGGTTGTATTTGAGGATGTTTTCGGGGCTGGTATTGGCTGGGACGACGATAACGCGACAACCATAACTGGCAAGACGGCGCAAGATGTTGCGTTTTACACCAAAATCTAGAGCAACAACTGTAAATTGTGGCGATGATTTTCCTTGACAGTCGGGGTTAAATTCCCAAACATTGGTAGTTGGGTCAGACCATTCGTATACTTTTTGAGTCGTAACTTCACGGACAAGGTTCAAGCCTTTCATATTGGGAGCAGATTGGACTTGTTCGAGTAGTTCGGCTGGATCGAGAATTTTGGTGGAAATTGCCCCGTTCATGGCTCCATGTGTCCGAATTTTGCGAGTTAAAGCGCGGGTATCGATACCGTAGATGCCAGGGACATGGTGTTGTTTGAGGTAGTCGGGTAGGGATTGGGTAGAACGCCAATTGCTGGGACGGTGGCAAATATTTCGCGCGATCGCACCTCTAACTTGGGGACTATCTGATTCTTCATCCTCTGGGTTTACTCCTGTGTTACCTAGTTCGGGATAGGTGAACACAATTATCTGACCGCAGTAACTGGGGTCGGTCAGAACTTCTTGATATCCGGTCATTCCGGTGTTAAATACTACTTCCCCAATAGTTGTACTGGTGGCTCCAAAGGACCAACCGCGATAAGATGTTCCATCTGCGAGGACAAAAAGGGCGGGTATTGCATCAGATAGTGGCATAAGCAATTATGAAAGGGAAAAGGGGAGGGGGAAAATAATGGTTGGGGAAAGGGCAAAGGAGCCTGGATAAAAGGCTTGGACTCTTTACTTGTTACTCCGAACTCAGTGTGCCTTATTATTACTTCGATGGTTAATTATTACATGAGTCGATTCACTACGAAGTTTGGTTCTTTTAACAAAAATTCAAATCTCAGCTTTAATTAAGTTTGTATTTTTTAAAGAAAGAAAGAAAAATGATGGTAAGTGGTAGATTTGTACAGCTTTGAGCGAGTAAAATCTGTAGTAATTATGTTTGATTATTTTTCATTACGCACAGTTTCCTATTTTATCTCGATTTCACTCGCAGTTTTGGTTGTTGGTTGTCGTCAAGACAAGCAAACTCAAATTAACCAAGCTAACGGTGCAATTCGCTCACCTGGTCTATCTGCTTCTGTTCCCTCTGAATCAACTGCTCAAATTTCTGGGAATCCGACAATTAATTCGTCATCCCCAACTCCTACATCTACCACAAATGGAGTTAATTTTTTTGAACGGGGGCTTGATAAGGCTGCGGGGGCTTTTAGTATCAGTCAATCAGCTCGATCGGTTTCTGACTGGAATTTGGTTGCGAACCAATATCAAGATGCGATCGCATTAATGAAGTTGGTACAACGTGGTAATCCCTATTTTGATATTGCCCAAAGCAAAATCGGTGAGTACCGACGGCAAGTTGATTCGGCACAACTCAAGGCTGTTCGCGATCGTCAATTATTGCCGCAATCCGAACCTCAGCAAGTTGTGATAGTCGCGGTTCCGGAAGCGACAGTAACTCCTCAATCTGCAAATCCTGGAATCTCGCAAATTGTTCCCCGTCCCAAATCCAAATCTTTTGCACCTGTTTCTGTGCCAGTTCCCAAAGTAAAACAAGTGGAGCGGCAAATTGTTCCTGTGTATGTATCTCCCGAACCCATCCCTGAATCTATCCAAGCGCAACTTTTAGCACAGCAACGGGAAGAAGATGTTGTTTCTGTACCGATTAAGCGAAAGATGGGGGGTACACCTGTGATTGAGGTAACTTTTAATGGTGGTCAAGCATTTGAGATGATTGTGGATACGGGAGCTAGTGGAACTGTGATTACTCAAAATATGGCGAATTTATTGGGAGTCATACCTGTGGGTAAGGCAAAGGCAAATACCGCGAGTTCCAAATCTGTTGTTTTCCCCATCGGTTATGTGAGTTCGATGCAGGTTGGAGGGGTGAAGGTTAATCGCACAGCAGTTGCGATCGCAGGTAATGAATTGGAAACTGGGCTTTTGGGACACGATTTTTTGGTAATTATGACATCACTATTAAGCGCGATGTTGTAGAATTTCGTCCCCATGTTAATACTTCTAGTAATCCCGCAGAAAATCAACCATCTGTCCCAATTTATCCGAAGCAGCGTCGCTAAGAGAAAATCTATAAAGTAACCGTAGTTGCTGCATAATCCCTAATCTCTAAATCTCAAGAAATCGGGTTTCTTCCCCACGAAAAAGCCTCAATTAGTATGACAATCCCAGAAACCTGATTTCTCCCCAACGCAAAAACCTACAATACCTAATGCTATTTGAGTACTATTTGTTGTCGCGACTTTCTTGAAAGTGGATAACTCAACAAAAATCTACACAATCAAGAGTTGTATTTTATTTAATTCAGACTCTTTAGTTGCTGTTTGAGTAAAAAGGAATAAATAAAAGTTAATTTAAGCGTGTCATTTCAAATAGTTGTCGAGCATTGTTACCAAGGAAAGCATCAAATAATTCTTGTTTTCCTGATTCAATTTCTACCATATATCTTTGAGCAAGTTCGTAATAAGCATAAGTCCAAGGTATTTGGATTTCAACGCCTGATTTATCATCAATTACTGTTACTTGTTCGTTAACTGCGTGGGTTGCTGTTTGTCGTAAACCTAAATTCATACTACCTTCAATTTCAGCTTTCATAGGTATTCCTAAATCAGCTAATCCATTTGCTGTAGTTTCAATGTTGGTATATTTAGGTGTATTTTGCCGATTTACATAAGCAGTAAAATGATTTGCTGCATATCCATGTAACAATACCCAAGCTCCATATTGACTAACTTGATTTACTGTTTGAATATTTGTATGATATGGGATTTGCCAAGGACGGGTAAATATTTTTTTTGTATCGAGAATCAAGTCGGGATTATCTATTTGATGGTTAGTTTTTTGATTATTATTTTGAAATTGGGTGAAATAATCAAAATTACCATTACTTACAGTATTTGTAATTATTGCTGCAATATTATCTGGCAATTCTTCAACAATTAACTCGCTAATAAATAACTTTGGTAAATCATATTTTTTCTGTTCTGGATGTTTGTAATGACGAGCATATAAATATGTTTCAGAAAAAAAGTATTCTCCTGCTGCTTCATAACCTAATAAGTTTAATATTGGTTCAAATAATTGAATACCTAAATTTATTCGAGTTTGGTTTATATTAATATTTAAACGTAAAGAACGAAAAGCGATATGGTCATTTGCCACATTTCCTCCCGCATTGACTATCATTTCTTGGTAAATTTTGGCATAGTTGACTCTATTAATATATTCTTGCCAAAGCGAATCCCAAAATAATTGAATATTTTCTGGTTTCATAATTTTATTGTTTCTATTTTACTTATACCGATCAGAATCTCCGAATCAAGAGGGTTAACAGCCGTTAACCCCTACGATATTTGATACAACCGTTAACCCGTAAAATACTTATTGTATTTGTTTTCCGAATTGATAAAAATCCGAAACTTTAAATTGATGTTGACTCCTGAATTCTGACTCCTGACTCCTGACTCCTGACTCCTGACTCCTGACTCCTGAATCCTATTCCTAGCTGACTAAATTACTTCTAACAAAATTTCGGTAATTATATTTAAAGCAATTTGAATTTGTTCGCTATCAATAACTAAAGGTGGACAAAAACGAATTGCAGATTTTCCGCAACCAAGTAATAATAAACCGCGATGAAAAGCAGCTTGTAAAATACGATCGCGCAATTCCTTGTCAAAATTCCCAGTTTCATCGAACAAATCTACCGCTACCATCAACCCCTTTCCCCGTGGAGACGACAGTCTGGGAAAGCGATCGCACAACTTAAACAAACCAGCTTGTAAAATTTCCCCCATGCGAGTCGCATTTTCCATCAACCCATTTTCTAACAACCGTAACGTTGCAATCCCCGCAGCACAAGCCACCGGATTACCGCCAAATGTGGTCGCGTGGGAACCAGGTTGCCAAGTCATGATATGCGATCGCGCTATAATTGCTCCCAATGGTAAACCGCTAGCAATCCCTTTTGCGGTCGTGATAATATCTGGCGTGACATCCCAATGTGCGATCGCAAATAGCTTTCCAGTACGTCCCATCCCCGATTGCACTTCATCAACTATCATCAAAATACCGTAGCGATCGCATATCTGGCGGATACGTTGCAAAAAGCCATCTTCAGGTACTATATAACCACCTTCACCTTGAATTGGTTCCACGATAATTGCAGCTACTTCATTCGCTGGCAACATCGTCGTAAATAATTGCTTTTCTAAATAATCCAAACTCGCATGTGTACCATAAGGTATATGTGTCACTCCCGGAAGTAGCGAACCAAAATTTGCCCTTTGAACAGTTTTGGAACCCGTTAGCGACATTGCTCCGTAAGTTCGTCCGTGGAATGCACCCAAAAACGCCACAATTAAGTTCCGCTTGGTATGGTACTTTGCGAGCTTAATCGCACCTTCATTCGATTCCGCACCAGAATTGCTAAAAAAGATACGGGCATTTCCTGGGAATGGGGCACGATTTGCCAGCTTTTCGGCGAGTTCCACCATTGGCTCGTAGTAAAAATCTGTACCCGACATGTGCAATAAATTTCCTGACTGTGCTTGAATTGCTTGCACAACCTCCGGATGACAATGACCAGTGGAAGTGACTGCGATACCTGCCGTCATATCGAGAAAAACATTACCATCCACATCTTCTAGCATACAACCTTGACCTCGCGCCACCACCAAGGATAATCGCGTGTATAAGACGGAGATGTGACATTGCGATCGCGCTCTACCAATGCCTTTGCACGCGCTCCCGGCAAAGTTGTCACCAAACGCGGCGCTCGCGGTAATGGTATATTTACGGGGATACTTAACATTATTTTTTATTTTTAAGAATATTTTGTATCTTTGATTTAACGATGGTTTTACGGTTGTGTTCTGTCATCTAAACCACAGTTTGTCTGAGATAAATATGACTACAAGTTGAAGTGCGATATTTTCGTCTTTAATTCTAATATCAACGTGTGTAAGGTTGTTCTGTTACCAGTCCAGGTACCACTCGATAATGTTTAAGATTGAAAGTGCAAAGTGTTGCACCTCTACCAACTGCACAAGCTGCAATCAAAGCATCAAGCAAACCCAGACTATGAGATAATGGTAAGTTGTAAAATCAGAGAAAGCACGGGTACAATCAGTTTCTGTAGCCCAAACTATGGGCAATGGAGCAACCAGTTTGAGAGCATTCCGAACTTGCTGTGCGTTCTTCGCATCTTGAATTAGTTCCATGACAACGAAACCCGGAACATTAGGTATTTCTGATAAGCTAGTAAACCAGGATATTGCAGGAGCATGACCTCGTTGAATATCAATTAAAACATCCGTGTCGAGAATATACATAAATTCTACTTATGTCCGTTCTCGTGTTTCTGCCTGATGTCGTAAGTTACGAGCGTGTGCTTGACTATCAGTAATATCAGGTCGCGAATTAATAATACCTTCATTCTGCCAGTAAGCTACAAGTTCTGCTCCTGTTTTGGGTGGATTGTTTAAAATTTGTCTGGTAGATAAAAGACGCAGGATATATTCAGGTAATGGTAAATTTAACTTAGCAGCCTCTGTAAAGAGTGCATTCTCTAATTCTGGTGGTAGTTCGAGTCTAATAGTCATTTTTATTCTCTTTATAGTTAATTTGAATATTCTTTTTATATTAATATGAGCTTAAGTTTATTACTGAGAATTAATAGTAAAAAGAAAAAGATAATTTACATGTAATTTTGTGATAATACAATTACAATTATATTATGTTTAGAATCAGGAAATTTTCTATTCACAATTCTTCAGAATATCAATATCAGCACCAACAATCTTCTCAAGATTACGCGAAATTTTCTCTACATCCCAATTCCACCAGCCAATCTCTAGTAACGTATTAATCACATCGTCATTAAACCGCTTTCTAATCAACTTTGCCGGATTCCCCCCAACTATTGCATATGGTGGAACATTACTAACAACAACAGATTTAGTTGCGATAATAGCTCCATCACCAATTTGAACACCAGGCATAATTGTCGCTTCATAACCAATCCAAACATCATTCCCAACTACAGTGTCACCTTTGAAGGGGAGTTCATCAGGTTGTGGTGTCACCTTTTCCCAACCATTACCGAAGATTGAAAACGGATAAGTAGAAAAGCCAGACAGTTTGTGATTAGCACCATTCATGATAAATTTTACACCCTTAGCCAAAGCACAAAATTTACCAATAATTAATTTATCCCCAATAAAAGGAAAGTGATAAAGCACATTTCGCTCAAAGTTTTCCGAATCTTCAGGGTCATCATAATACGTATAATCACCAATAATTATATGAGGATTGGATACAGTATTTTTGATGAAACATACCTGTGGGAATCCATTCATTGGGAAGCGATCGCATGGATTTGCACCGAACAAAATAGCCTCCAAATTTAATTTGTTGATTACTTTTATACTAAGTTTACTGCTTACCAGTAGTTTGTAGGTTGGGTACAGCGATAGCGAAACTCAACATTTAATTATATTAGGATTGGATACAGTATTACAGACTTTATTTTTCATTCTATCCTGATTACTGATTACTGATTACTGATTACTGATTCCTGATTACTGATTACTGATTACTGATTACTGATTACTGATTACTGATTCCTGACTTCTGCCTAATCGAAGGTGACAACACTACGAATCGACTCCCCTTTATGCATCAAATCAAAAGCATCATTAATCTTTTCAATCGGCATTACATGGGTAATTAAATCATCAATATTTATCTTCCCATCCATATACCAATCAACGATTTTTGGTACATCAGTACGTCCCCTCGCACCACCAAAAGCGCTACCTTTCCAAACCCTCCCCGTAACCAATTGAAACGGACGAGTGCGAATTTCTTCCCCCGCAGCAGCGACACCAATAATGACACTAACACCCCAACCTTTGTGACAACATTCCAACGCTTGACGCATCACATTTACATTACCAATACATTCAAAAGAATAGTCAGCACCACCTTTAGTTAAATCCACCAAATAAGAAACTAGATTACCATCAATTTCCTGGGGATTAACAAAATGCGTCATCCCAAATTTTTCAGCTAAAGCCTTTCTACCAGGGTTAATATCAACCCCAATTATCATATTTGCTCCCACCATTCTGGCAGCTTGGACAACATTCAAACCAATTCCACCAAGTCCAAATACAACCACATTCGCACCAGCTTCAACTTTAGCTGTATTAATCACAGCACCAATCCCCGTTGTCACACCACAACCGATATAGCAAACCTTATCAATGGTGCATCTTCACGAATTTTCGCAACAGCAATTTCTGGTAATACGGTGTAATTCGCAAAAGTTGAAGTACCCATATAATGGTGAATTTTCTCACCATCAATCGAAAAACGACTAGTACCATCAGGCATTACACCCCTACCTTGAGTTACCCGTATTGCTTGACACAAATTAGTTTTTCTACTGAGACAATATTCGCACTGACGACATTCCGGAGTGTACAGAGGAATTACGCGATCGCCTACTTGCAAACTTTTGACATTTTTACCGACTTCGACGACAACACCAGCACCTTCATGTCCTAGTATGGCAGGAAATAAGCCTTCGGGGTCTTTTCCTGAAAGCGTATAAGCGTCGGTATGACACACACCACTGGCTTTAATTTCGATTAATACTTCACCAGCTTGGGGATTTTCTAAATCGACGGTTTCAATTGTTAATGGTTTACCTGCTTGGTAAGCTAATGCTGCTTTTACTTTCACTCTTTGATTTCCCAATTGCCTATGAGAACTATCATAGAACCGCCGAGACGCAGAGTACGCCAAGTAAAGAGGAAAAGAAGGAAATATTGTGTTTTGTTGATAGACATACCATATCTCGCTAAATTGGTAGATGTAGCAATCTTCTGTTATTGAATTAATTAAATTTTCACAGCTTATGAATCCTGCCCTAACGAAAATTGGCGCTCAAATGTCTAACTTAACTGGCGTTCGAGCTATTATGAAGGATATTATCGAGACTTTAACCGCAGGTGCAGGAAGGCAATTTATTAATTTGAGTGCTGGAAATCCGTTAATTTTGCCGGAAGTTGAGCAATTATGGCGTGATTGCACCATCGACTTATTAAATAGCTCGGAATACGGTGAAGTTGTTTGCCGCTACGGTTCATCCCAAGGTTACACACCTTTTATTGAAGCAATTGTTAATGACTTTAACCAACGCTACAACTTAAATCTCACCGATAGAAATATTTTAATTACCCCTGGAAGTCAAACCCTATATTTCTACGCTGCAAATGCTTTTGGTGGCTATACAGAATCGACTTTAAAGCAAGTTGTATTACCCCTAAGTCCCGATTATACCGGATATGGTGGTGTAGCATTATCCCCAGAATCTTTAATCGCTTACAAACCGACTTTGGATATTAACGCAGCAGCACATCGATTTAAATATCGTCCCGATTTTAGTCAATTATCAATTAATGAAAATACTGGTTGTGTAATTTTTTCCCGTCCATGTAATCCTACTGGAAATGTTCTCACCGATGAAGAAGTCAATAAAATCGCCGCATTAGCCGCACCATACAATATTCCCGTATTTATCGACTCCGCTTACGCACCTCCATTCCCCGCATTGAACTTCACCGAAATGACACCAACATTTGGTGATAATATTATTCATTGCATGAGTTTATCAAAAGCAGGTTTACCAGGAGAAAGAATTGGCATTGCCATTGGTGACGAAAAAGTAATTCAAGTACTCGAATGTTTCCAGACAAATATGTGTATTCATCCATCAAGGTATGGACAAGCGATCGCATCTCGTGCCATCAATTCTGGTAAACTGGCAAATCTTTCGGAAACCGTAATTCGCTCGTTTTACCAAAATAAATTTACGGTGTTGGAAAGCACCTTAGATGCCGCAATGCCAAAAGATTTACCTTGGTTTTTACATCGTGGTGAAGGTGCTATCTTTGCTTGGTTATGGTTCCAAGATTTACCAATGACAGATTGGGAACTATACCAGTTATTAAAGCAAGTTGATGTGATTGTTGTACCAGGTAGTTCATTCTTTCCCGGTTTGCAAGAAGAGTGGGAACATAAGCATCAGTGTTTGCGAATTAGTCTAACTGGTAGCGACGAAGAAATTGCGATCGCAATGCAAAGGTTAGCGAAGGTTGTTGAGGAAGTCTATCAAGGTGCTACAGTCTTAAATAGTTAGGAATTAAGAGTTAGGAATTAAGAGTTAGGAATTAAGAGTTAGGAAATTTCAGAAAATAAAAGACTCCAACTATACAGTTATACTAAAAACGGCTTGGAGATTGATTTTGAAACGCAAAGTTGCGCGGAGAGTAGTTTGCGGGAGATTACTCTTCCGCAAAACTACGGGAGGTAAACGCAAAGTTACACAGAGAATATTTGTAATTTTGTGCTGAGGTCAAAAACCATAAATAATAGAGAAAATAGAGGGAAATATGCCGGAGAAAGAAAAGGAGAAGAAACAAAAGGAACAAGCAACACCAGGAAAACCAAAAAAGAAGAAAAAAAAGAAAAGTCTTGCTTCTTCCCCAAGCTCTCTACTTCCCACAACCTCCCGAATCCCTACTCTCATACCTGATGGTTATCTAGAAATTGGTACTATTGTTTCACCACAGGGATTAGATGGGGAATTACGAGTGTATCCAGACACAGATTTTCCCGAACGCTTTCTAGTTCCAGGAATGCGTTGGTTATTACATCCAGGCACATCCGAACCCCAACAAATAGAATTAATTTCCGGTAGGTATATAGATGGTAAAAATCTCTATGTAATTGAGTTAGAGGGTGTAAAAAGTCGCAACCAAGCAGAAGAATTGCGGAGTTGTAAATTATTGGTACTGGAATGCGATCGCCCACAATTAGCTGAGGGAGAATACCATATCATAGACTTGATTGGTTTACAGATTTTTGTACGGGAATCCGGTCAGTTTATTGGTACAGTCGTCAACCTCATTCCTGCGGGTAACGATTTATTGGAAGTCGAACTACATCAGCAAAACAAAGGAGAACAAAAAACAAACACCAAAAAACCAAAAAATCTGTTAATACCCTTCGTCAAAGAAATTGTTCCCATTGTGGATATCGAAGCTAAACGTGCCGAAATTACTCCACCAGAAGGATTATTAGAAATTAACGACTTAAAAGAAAGCGAACAAACATAAACAAATAATACTTTATTCTCCGCGCCTCTGCGCCTCTGGATGACCTTAAATCTTTTATTTTCAAATCTTCTATTTTCAAAAAATCGAAAGCAAAATTGGAGAAGTATTCAGGTTTCAAGTCAAACTAATTCGACCACTCTGCAACCCCTCCAATTACTAACTAAAAGCAAAATTGACCTAATTTAAACAGGTTGCACCACTTTATCAGGTTGCTGGTACAAAACCTCTTCAGATGCAATATTAAAATCATCACCAACCCAAACAGACGCAACCTTGACTACAACACCACCTTCCATTTGCAGCAGCGAAAAATTTCGGAGTTTCCCCCTAACATTCTCCACAACTCTCGGTACAGTCGCCGCATTCAAATAAATTATACCTTCAGGACTTCTAAAAACACGCTTGCGAATAATCTGCTTCGTATGCCTTAACGTATGGTGCATGTGTCCAAACGTCACAAGCGGAATAACTTTATTTTCCGTCATCGCCAACGATATCGCTTCCGCAAAATCTGGGTCACCAAAATCACCCCCAATCGGGTGCCAATCTTTACCACAAGGGTCTTCCGGTCTATCCCCTAATCCCGATGGTCCATTATGCCCAAGAAAAATAATTGTCTCATACATCGCACCCTTAACTGATGCGTGGATTAAATCAGCCGACTCCTCTACAGTCCCAATCCCATATCGTTGCTTACAAATATCCGCAAACTTCATATCTGGACCACCCCAACTAAACGGACGACCTCCCACCACAGTTAAATTCAAAGTAGGAAAATCTAACTTACTGTAACCAACATGGACATCACCCAATAAATCCAGTTGTTCCTGCACCCAATCTTCCTTCGTGCGATCGTAAGGACATTTTTTGCGTCCCCATTCCGTGGCAGAATACCAAGCATCGTGGTTGCCCATAATAACAGCTTTGGGGATATCGAGAGATGCAACTCTTCGCACCACATCCACCGACTCATTCCCAAAATCCCCCACAAACAGCACCAAGTCCACTCCCAGGGATTTTAGCGCAATCCCATCTTCCTCTTCCCACTGGTCGTGAACATCTCCTACTACAGCTATTTTTATCATTTTCGGCTTTATTTTCTCACTGCAAAACGCCATATTCTTTTTCCTATGTCTCCAGCATAGGCAACTCAAAAGGATTTTGACACAAATTTAATGGGGAATTGGGCAATGGGCTATGGGGATTGGGAATGAAGAATTTTTCCTTTCTATACTCTTCTGCAAACTTTTATCGAAAAAACATTATTTTGAATGGTTTCACCCTTTACTTATTTTTGGTAAAAAATACTATAATTAGTTTTATAACAACAATATCTGTATTTACGTGAAACAGCTATTTCTAGCCGAGTTCCCAAAATTCCTCGAAAGCACAGGAAGGAAAGGTGGGGATAAAAGGTATTGCCTGTCAATGGAAAAATTCAGATTTTTTGGCATATTTTTGGAATAACTAGGTGACACCAAACTGTGTTTATAACTGCACTACCTAAACGTGAAAATACCCAACTGGGTGCATTCCCATTAGATTTATTTGATGCGATCGCAACTCTAAAAAAAGAACTCAACGCGGTCATTTTAGCGCATTACTATCAAGAATCGGATATCCAAGATATTGCAGATTTTATCGGGGATTCGCTACAACTAGCTAGAGCCGCAGCCCAAACAAATGCGGATGTGATAGTCTTTGCTGGTGTACATTTTATGGCAGAGACGGCAAAAATTCTCAATCCAGAAAAATTGGTACTTTTACCAGATTTAAATGCGGGTTGTTCGCTTGCTGATACCTGTCCTCCTACCGAGTTTGCCGCGTTTAAAGCCGCACATCCAGAACATTTGGTAATTTCTTACATAAATTGCTCTGCCGAAATTAAGGCTATGAGCGATATCATTTGTACCAGTTCCAATGCTGTCAAAATCGTCGAACAAATACCCCCAGAGCAACCGATTATTTTTGCACCAGACCGCAACTTAGGACGCTATGTTATCCAGAAAACAGGTCGCGACATGGTACTGTGGCAGGGAAGCTGTATTGTTCATGAAACCTTCTCCGAAAAGAAAATTGTCCAGTTAAAAATATCACATCCAGAAGCCGAAGCGATCGCTCATCCGGAATGTGAGGAAAGCGTATTGCGTCATGCGAGTTTTATCGGTTCAACTGCTGCTTTACTTAAATATTGTCAGGAAAGCCCATCGTCAGAATTTATTGTTGCTACTGAACCGGGAATTATTCACCAAATGCAAAAAGCAGCACCACAAAAACATTTTATTCCCGCACCACCGGAGAATAATTGTAATTGTAATGAGTGTCCATTTATGCGGTTGAATACTTTGGAGAAGTTGTATTTAGCAATGAAGAATCGCACACCAGAAATTACCATGAGTGAAGAGATTCGCTTGGCTGCATTACGTCCAATGCAAAGGATGTTAGAGATGAGCAAATAACCAATTTTGGATTGGGGAAGGAGAAAGAATTAATTAATCTTTCTCCTTTCCTTTTAAAATTACGGCTTTGGTTTTGTGGCTGGGGTTCCTGTGGGAGTTGTATTTGTCTCCCCTTGATGTGGTAATGTGGGATGTTCGGCTGAATATTTGGCAACAATCTGGGAAATTTCGGGATTGTATAAGCGCAAATAATTCCAATAGTTACCGAAAACTTGCCTCACATAGTTCTTGGTTTCGTCGAAGGGAATGCTTTCAACGAAATCATCGGGGTCATCTTTTGGTAAACTAGTCAACCACTTAGACACATTACCAGGTCCAGCATTGTAAGATGCGATCGCAAGTAATGAGTTCTCTTTATACGAGTCGTGGGTATGTCCTAAATACCAAGTTCCCAACATAATGTTGTCTTTGGGATTTTCGAGGTTGATATTTTTAATATCCTGCTTAATCTGGGGGGCAATAAATTTTGCTGTTGCTGGCATAACTTGCATTAAACCAGTTGCCCCTGCCGTCGATTTAGCTTTTTTCTCAAACCGCGATTCTTGACGCATTACAGCTGTGACTAGTAGAGGATTAACTTTATACTCCTTCGACTGTTTTTCAATTTCCTTGATATAGGGGAAGGGATAACGTGCTTGCCAGTAAGTCAATTGTTTGTGCAAAGCTTGATATTGCTCTACATCTTCAGGTGCATCACGATCTTCTAACTTAGAAATTGTATCAATCCCTTTGAGATTTTCACCCCTGGCTAACTGCAACAATCCTTCAGTAAATTGTTCTGCGACTGTTGGTTGCATTTTATTTTGGAACTCAGTTTGCCATTGCAACCAAGCATCCCGATCTTGCCCCAACAGGTACAATTCTTTAAAAGTTTCCGAACCTGCGGTGGGAACTGGACGCACCAATTCGATGATTTCGGGGGTCATTTTGCGGACATTGTTGAAGTTACCAACATTTAACCCCAAGATACTTGCCGATCGCCAAGCATAATAGGAATATGGGTAATTGCTGACAGTGAACTCATAAGCTTGTTTTGCTTCCGTTTGTTTGCCGAGTTTGGTTGCCCATTTACCCACCCAAAAACCCGCACGTGGAGCCAAAATACTGTCGGGGTTATTTGTGGAAATTGGTTCTGCCCATTCCCAAGCGGCTTTGTAATCCTTTGCCTTGGCTTTATCGAGTGCAACTTTCCAGCGATATTCCGCAGCTGCTTCGGTACTCCCAAATTTCTCGATTAACAGCTTAGTGGCTGCTTCTACACCCTTTCCATCATTTTGTGCCTTGAGAATTTCGATTTTTTTAGTCAGCGCAGTTCCGGCTCTTTCAGGGAACTTACTGAGAACTTGGTCTAGGAAAGGTATAGCTTCTTGCTTCGTTTTAGTAACTTCTGCCATCCGCAACAAACCCATTCCCGTTTCCCTGGCTTCTGGAAACTCGGTAACTAGGGCTTTATAAGCATTCAAAGCATCTTCCCTCTGCCCCCCAACTTGCAAACCGCGTCCAGCACGATACAAATTACGGGGAGTTCTAGATGCTTTGCTGTAGGCAGTCGCAGCTTTCCCAAACTCACTATTTTCCCAATATGCTGTGCCCAAAATTTCCCAATTTTCAGGTGTTAGCGTTGGTTCGCTAGCAAGTTTATCTAGTATTGGAACAATACCAGGTTGGTCGAACGAAAATTTTGCCAGCGCTAGCTGTAATTGCGGCTGATTGGGGTTTTGTTCGAGACGCTTGCGAATAGTTTCCCAGGTGAGGGGATGGGAAGGAAATTGCGCGATCGCTTTATCCTGATATTCGTTAGTACCAATCAAATATAAAGCTTTGGCAGTAGCTGGATGGGTGGGATAGTCCTTGACTACTTGTTGCCGTAAATCTGAGGCTTTGCCATCACTTCCTAAAAGTTCCTCTGCTTGGGCTTTTTTGAGCAAGACATAGGGTGCAAGTAGAGAATAATCATTTTCGAGTCCGTCTAAGTATTTCAGGGCTGCTTTGGCATTCTTCTTGTCGATAAAATCGCTAGCAAGAAGATACCTAGCACGGTTGCGATCGGCTGATTGCGAACCCTTTGCAGCTGCTTCGAGTTTTGCGGCTCTTTCGTCGGTGGATTGGACAACCAAAGGCAACACAGCAGACTTCGCTTTTGTTTCTTCGGTCAATAACTCGGTTTTGTTTCTGTTCGATTTAAACAGATTACCAAAGTTTTTACTAATCTCCGGGGCTGAAAACATTGCTCCAGCCAGAAAGGCACATAAACCAGCACCTGCAATTAAAGAAATTTGCTTTTTTTGTAGCTTCTTCAGCATGATACCCGCTGAAAGTGACATCAATATCTTTGCAACTCTAGCATCACTGGAGGTAAAGAGAACCAAATTTAATGACAAAGATTTTGTGTTTTTTCTTTAAGTTCTCTCAATTTTCCCAGCAGCAATGGCAGAAATGCATTAAAAATTGGAAAAATTTTAGGAATTTCTCGGTTTCATGTGTATCAATAATTTGGTAATAAAAGTACAACCTTTATATTATTTATGGAACCCCTCAGCACTGCTGCGATCGCAATTGGGACTGTCATTGCCACTAAGGCTTTAGAAAAAACAGGCGAAAAAGTCGGTGAGGCTTTATGGGATAAAACTGGTAAGTTTCTCGTTACGCTGAAAAAACATGCTCCCTACACTGTAACTGCGATCGAAAAAGCTCCAGAACAGCCGCTTGATTACGGAAAGGCTGTTTTAGAGGTGGAATCGGCAGCTAAAGCGAATCCGGAAGTGAAGCAAGCAATGGAAGATGTAGCGGTAGTTGCTAAAGCTGAAACTAATCCCAAAGTTGTCGAGGTTTTGAATGAAAATTGGCAGGGAATAAATATTAAAGGTGGAACGAATAGCATTCAAAATAATACTTTTAACTTTGGGAAATAAATAGTTGATTAATAGACATCTCCGGAAAATATGTAGAGACTTTGCATTGCGAAGTCTCTACAAGGTTTAGGTAACGCATAATTAATTTTCAACTGTCATTACGAGTGCAGCGATAGCGGAACGTACTCCGAAGCGGAGAAGTAAACTACGTGCTTCGCGTACTTACAGAAGCCACTCCGTGTCTACCCGCAGGGTAGTAATCGCAAAAACTACAGGATTATGAGATTGCTTCGTCGTTCCTCCTCGCAATGACCGATAATTCCTTAATGGTACAAGCCCCCGGATTTATCCGTGGGCATTAATTGCGAACTGCGAACTGCGAATTGCGAATTGGTTTAATCATCATAAATTAATTAAATATGACTAATGAAAATTCGCAAGGAATAAATATCAAAGGTGGAAAAAATGAAATTAAAGATAATACATTTAATTTCTACCCACCAGAAAAACCTGCAACTGCTGTCAATTATATTCCCTATCTCGGTATTCCCCATTTCGTTGGACGCAGTGAGGAATTAGAAGCAATTCACGAAAAGTTATATGCACAAAACAACACCGTAGCGATTTCTGCTGTGTCGGGGATGGGTGGTGTCGGGAAAACGGAATTAGCCGTAAAATACGCTAGGGAACATACAGATGATTACCCTGGTGGAATTTGTTGGTTAAATGCGAGAGATGCAAATTTAGGTGCGGGAATTATCCAATTTGTTCAGCTACAAATGGGTTTAGAAGTTCCTCAGCAGGATTTTCAAGGAAATGTGCTGACATTAGTTCAACAAGTAGCTTGGTGCTGGCAAAATTGGCGACCATCCGAAGGTTTAGTATTGGTAGTTTTGGATGATGTAACTGAATTAAAAGAGATAAAAGAATTTTTACCAAAAACTAATAATCGCTTTCGGATATTAATCACAACCCGTCAGCGACGGATAGATATCAATTATGCCGAAATATCACTAAATGTACTGTCTGAAGATGAAGCTTTATCATTATTAAAAGGCATATTAGGCGAACATGAACGTCATTTAATTGAAAGGTTACAAGACGAAGCTAGTTATAAAGTTCATCCTTTAATTCGAGAGTTTTTACAAGCAAAACTCACCGAATCTGCCGAAATCAAAGAATTTCAACAAGCATTTACCAACACCTTTATGGAAATTGCTCAAACAATTCCCCAATCACCAACGTTAGAATTTATAGACTCAGTTAAAATAGCTATTCCCCATTTAACAGAAGTCGCAGAAAACTTAATCGATGCAGTCAGCGATGAAAATTTAATTTGGGCTTTTACTGGTTTAGCTTGGTTTTACAATGGACAGGGTTTATATGCATTAGCAGAACCTTGGTGTGAGCAATCCGTATCCGCAATCAAATCCCGCTTGGGAGAAAATCATCCCGACGTTGCAACCAGTTTGAACAATTTAGCTGCACTCTACAATTCCCAGGGAAGGTACGAAGCAGCGGAACCTCTTTTAATCCAAGCTTTGGAGTTAAAAAAACAGCTACTGGGAGAAAATCATCCCCACGTTGCAATCAGTTTGAACAATTTAGCTGAACTTTACCGTTCCCAAGGAAGGTACGAAGCAGCAGAACCTCTGTACCTCCAAGCTTTGGAGATTGCAGAACGAGTATTAGGTACAAATCATCCCAATACGGTAACTATTCGGGGGAACTTGGAGTATTTACGCACACAGATGGGAAAAAGTGAGGGATGATTTTTAGTTTCCGTCATTGCTTAGCTTGCTTCCCGAAGGATGGAGGAACGACGTAGCGATCGCATTAACTCGTTGGTAGTTAAGATATTGCGATTGCTTCGTTCCTCGCAATGACAGTTAGGGTTGGTTTGAAAACGCGATCGCATTTTCTATGTTGTCATTGCGAGGAGGAACGACGAAGCAATCGCATTAACTCGTTGGTAGTTAAGATATTGCGTAGCCGAATGGCTTGTCGTTAGACATCGCTTCGTTCCTCGCAATGACAGTTAGGGTTGGTTTGGAAGTGCGATACGCCTTTGGCATTAAGCTTCGCTTATCGCATCAGAGCAAATCATCATATAAATCACACCATGCTGGATTTAGACTATTAATTAAATCGATTTTCTTTTGTCTAGAACCTGCTTTGATTTGTTTTTCTCTTGCGATCGCACTATTAATATCGGTAAAAATTTCATAATACACCAATTTATTTACGTTGTATTTTTTTGTAAAACCATCGATTAGTTTTTCTTTGTGTTCGTAAACCCTTTTGATTAAATCGCTCGTCACACCTGTGTAAAGCACAGTATTATGTTCATTTGTAATTAAATATATATAGTATTGTTCTGCCATTTATTATGATACATACAAAACATTTTTTCAGATTGAATTTACGAAAACTGCGATAAAACAGTATCAGGTACTATTAATTGTTTACAATCCAATAGATGAGGTGATTGTACAGTGGATAAACTAACAAAATATCAAGAGTATGTGACAAAACTGTTAACAGATTATACAAATGATGATGTCTCAGATAACGATGTCGAAGTCCAACTCATTTTAGACACAGAACACAATCATTATCAATGGATGAATGTAGGTTGGCAAGGATTAAATCGTATTTATCGATGCGTAATGCACTTTGATATTAAAGATGGCAAAATCTGGCTGCAACAAAATTTAACCGATCGCAATCCAGCAGAGGAATTAGTGATGATGGGATTACCACCAGAGGATATTGTCCTGGGTTTGCAAGCTCCATACAAGCGTCAATATACCAATTACGGTGTAGCTTAATATTTAGGCGATCGCGCTAATTTCTGGACTTGATTTGGGAGTGCGATATGCTTTTGGCATTAAGCTTCGCTCATCGCATTGACTCATTGGTATTTAAGATATTGCGTAGCCGAATGGCTTGTCGTTAGACATCGCTTCGTTCCTCGCAATGACAAATAGGGTTTGTTTGAAAGTGCGATATGCCTTTGGCATTAAGCTCCGCTTATCGCATTAACTCGTTGGTATTTAAGAGATTGCGTAGCCGAATGGCTTGTCGTTAGACATCGCTTCCTTCGTCACAATGACAAATAGGGTTTGTTTGGAAGTGCAATCGCGCTTTAGTTTTTCTTTTGAGTGCGATCGCGCTTGACTTTTAACAGATTCCTTACACCTATTTCCTTCTATTTTGCCATTCTTTAGGGTCACGTTTAACGTGAAAGCAGGCAATTATAGTAATGACATCTTCTTCCACAACATACATTACCCCATAAGGAAACCGACGTATTAGTATTCGGCGCACTTCCTGGTACACTTTCGGGTAAGCAAAAGGATTACGTCCGATTAGTGCCAAACAGGCATCAACAGCACGGACAAACTCCGAACCTAAACCGGAACTACTTTCTTCGTACCATTAAAAGCATCTTCGATATCAAATTCCGCTTCTGGGCTAATAATTAGCTGATAACTCATTTGTCAAAACCCAATCGCTGCTTAACCTCTTCCCAAGTTGAACCTTGTTGTGGTTTTTGACGATGCAATTCTAAACGTCTATCTAATTCTTGTTTTTGACTTTCACTTAAGGGAAATTCCGAAGCATCAGATTCGAGCAAAATACTATCCCATAAATCCTCAGCTAGTTGTATACGTTCAGATACACTTAATTCGGAAATATCAACCTTTAATATAGGGTGCATGGTTATTTGTTTAGAAATTGACTATTGTTTATAATTTTAAGTTAATGGACTTGTTGACGACGCTGTTGTAATTTTTACTTTAACTGACTAAAAACGACTTCTCCATCTACAGTTTCCCCATGTTCAGCAGCTTCAACCCCTCAAACCTACCTTGATAAATCCTTTCTCTTTCCTCCAACAGCTTAATACCTGCAATAATCACTTCCTCAGTCGAAGCATACTTACCATTTGCTACTTGATTTTGGATAAATTGCTCTAATTCAGGAGTTAAGTAAATACTCATAAGTAATTTAACTAAATTATTTTTCTATATTCTCATTATGAAGCGGTATAGTTAGGCGAAGCTTGTAACGACAGATAGCTTATTTTACTGGGTTTGTTAGAAAGTGCGATATGCCTTTGGCATTAAGCTCCGCTTATCGCGTTAATTTGTTAATATTTAAGATATTGCGATTGCTTCCTTCGTCGCAATGACAGTTATGGATTTTCATGGTGGTGGTTTGGAAGTGCGATCGCTTACTTCGTCGCAATGACAGATAGGGTTGGTTTGGAAGTGCGATCGCTTCGTTAGTCGCAATGAGAGATGGGGTTGGTTTGGAAGTGCGATCGCCATAAGTTACCATTCAAGTAACTGGACGTACCAGACGAATTAGCTTCCCTTGTAATGATTGTTCTGCTGTTACAGCGTCATTTATCCGTGCTGCAAACTGCTCCCAATTGCGATTGTTGGTACAAGCAATAATGCCGAAATGCTTATCATCACGACGATGCAAACGGATAAAATCATCTCTGTTGATAGTTAATATTGCCCGTTCTTGGCTAATAGCATATACTAGCACTTCGTTATCAGGTATACCTTGGTCTGCTTTACCTGCTTCTTGAACTGTCAAAACATCATGCCCAAAATTACGTAAATGCTCTACAACAGGAAACGGAAATTGCTCGTCTGCGTAAAAACGTCCCATCAACTAGGCTACCTCATTACGCTCGATTGCTAATTCGATTTCATCGGGATGAGCTTTTGCATACATCCAAGCATTCGCTAAATCTGTAGCAGTAATAGTTGGATAGCTGATTAAAAGGTCAGAATCACTATATCCCAGACGTTGAGCTTCCACAAGCACCCAAACTGGAATACGAGTTTTTGTAATCCGTGCTTCTCCACCACAAACTCTAGGTGTTTTCTCAATTCCTTGCCAATTGCTACCCAAGCTTTGAGCAAGTAACTGTATTACTTGTACTTTTTCATTGGGATTGAGGGCAAGAAGTTGTTGCTCTAATTCTTTGAGTGTCACAAATCAAAATACCTTACTATTTTGCCAAGCTACTTTCCATATTCTCATTATAGAGGTGTGCGAAGCTTGCGCGACGTAAGTGCGATCGCTTCATTGTTTGAGTACCTATCTATGTCATGTTGTAGCTTGCTTCCCGTAGGGTATGCAGCGTAGCGGAATGTATGCGAATCCTTCCCATAGGATAACATCTCAGTACTTGGCTGAAACCATTGATTCTACCCTGGGGGTAGACACGGAGTGGCTTCTGTAAGTACGCTAAAAGCTACAGAATGACAAATTATACCTTCTCCGACTTTTCAAACATCCTCTTAGATTACGATGAAACATGGAGTCGTCTCTAGTTGTCAATGTTCGGCTATTTTTGGTGTTTTTCCTAATAATCCAATCATTAATTTTAACGAAAATACCTTCACTAAAGGTACATATTTCATCGCTAATAAACCTAAACGACGCACAATCACAATTGGCAGGAAACTATTAGAAAAAACTCTATCTAATATATCAGTGAAACCTAAAATAATAATATTTTCAAACTTACGCCAATGTTCGTATTTCTTCAAAACTTTAATATCACCAATATCCTTACCAGCTTGGTGTGCTTCTTGAATAACCTGCGCTAATGCAGCAACATCACGAATTCCTAAATTTAAACCTTGTCCCCCAACTGGATGACAGTTATGGGCAGCATCACCAACCAATGCCAGTCGATTTAAAACATATTTATGACTTTGCATTAATTGCACTGGAAAAACAAATCTATCACCCAACAATTCGAGTTTTCCCATTTGCGAACCATAGCGCTTGCTTAACTCCTGCAAAAACCCCTCATCATCCAATTCGCATAAAGCCTTTGCTTCCTCATGGGGTGCAGTCCAAACTATCCGACAACGGTTTTTAGGTAATGGTAAAATCGCAAAAGGACCACTTGCTTGAAACTTTTCATAAGCAGTTTGATTATGTGATTTTTCAGGCTTGACAAAAGCGACAATACATGACTGCCAATATTTCCAACCACTAGTACCAATACCTGCTGCTTGACGAATGCGCGATCGCGAACCATCAGCTGCCACAACTAATTTACTGCGAATTGTTCTTGTTTCTCCGGCAACTTTGATTGTGGTGACAGCAGCATCGCTTTGATACTGGGTTTCCACGACTTCCGCAGGGCAAAGCACAGTCACATTCGTGCAATTTTTGACAAACTCCTGTAGCGGATACAAAAGCGCTTGATGTTCGGCAACATAACCCAAATCATCTTTACCAATATCCTCAGTCCGAAATTCCACTACATTCGGATAATCACCATCGGACAAACTAACTCGTCGATATGTCTCAATATTGGGCAAAATCTTGTCCCAAACTCCAATTCCTTTGTAAATCAAAGCAGACAGCATATGTACCGCATAAGCTTGTCCTTTCATCACTGCTGCTGATTCTAACCGAGCTTCGATTAGCAAAATGTTCAACCCCGAATCCTGCAATGCACTTGCGAGGGTTAAACCAACAATTCCACCACCAACAATGACCAAATCATAATCGTAACTGTGATGATTTGTCCTAATTTGGGTAGTGTTTAGAGTTTGAGGTGATATTACTTGCGCCATTGTTAAGACAAATTACAACGTTTTCTTTTATTTTGACGCAAACTAGGGGTTTTGGGCAATGGGAAGGAATGAGAGAATATTTAATAGACAAACCAACTAATAAGTACCTGGACAAAAATATTTACAGTCATTGCGTACTCCGAAGTCCAGAAGCAAGCTACGCAATGACATTGTGTAATTAATTCTGTCTGTTTACTTATAAAACCTTGATGCAGCCATTTTTGATTTCAACTTTGGAATCATCTTTGACTTCGACTTTTCCACAAGATGTCTCAATAACAGCATTTTTGCCGCTACCTTGTATGGTTGCCGCTCCAGTTGTGCGACCATTGAATGTGACTTCTTTACTTGAGCCATCCATCTGAACTTTCATCACATGCTTTTCCGAGTCCTTATTCTCGTATTTGATATAAACAGCAGCCAAAGAAGGACTGGAAAATAAAAGTGTGGGCATAGTAGCAAGTATTACAAGAAGAAGTGCTTTTTTCATTGTTGTTATTGAAGAAGTCTTAAAAAATTGCTCGCATTATAGTTGATTTAAAGGAACTTTAACCGCAGTATAGATAATTAGAATTTACCCATCCTTTCAATCCATTAATTCGACTATTTGGACCATATAGAACCTGCACATAAGCCCAATTTCCCTGCCATCGGATAGGACGAACTTCATTACCATTGTCCAATCCTGCTCTAGATTTTCCATTCGGCTTAAAACGCAGTGCTAACTGCCCGGTTTCAATTCCCGTCACAGTACAAACACCTTGAGCGCTGACAGGTGGTGTTTGCAGAAATAATCCAGGTGCGATCGCTAAAGTTATTGCAGCACCAAAAAATGCAATCTTTTTCGAGGTGTTATTCATGGTAGATGGAAAGTTTTTGATTTATAAGTTTTTGCAAAGGCTTTTTAATCGATTCAATCCATCAATTTTGCACTTGCTTGATTGAATCGATATTTCTGTTTTACTTCTGAAAAATAATAATAAACCTGAGTGTTTATACGTAAATAATCTAATTTATTTTAACTGGATGATTAAATCCTCAGATAATATAGTGGAAAATTTGCACCTATTTTTAATGATTGCAAATTTATCCTGCTCGTAAACGCGAACCATTGGGATTAATAGCTTCCTCATCTTTTCGTGTGGGATAGTAAACTTTCTTTGCATCTAACTGATAAAAAAGCAAACCATGAATTCCTTGAACTTCAGCTTTAGAAATGCGACGCAACCAAATATTTTTAAAAGCTAACTTCAGACTTTCCTCGTCTTCACGATTGTATACTTCATCAATAAAAGCGATGTCCTGTCCCGGTGCAAAAATCAACGCAAATTCTGTTTCTGTAGCTGCGAATATATCATAAACGCAATTTTCTGCCGCATCAATTACTTGAATATTTTTCATAGTTTATGCTGTAAGCATCTGTTTCTCAGAGTTAGGTGATGCTGGTTCAAAATGCAACATCATACATTGCTCTAAATGCGATCGTATATTTTCTTTAAATCAATGAGAATGGCAAATTTCCCTGAAAGTTAAATTGATTCTTGGTTGAACCTTCTTTGATGTTTTTGGTACTTGATGCTGTCAAAAATGTTATGTTTCACCTGCCATCAAAAGAAAACTACCATCCGTTAACTCAATTTCAGTTTTCAAATCTTTATTTTGCTTGTGTCTAAACATAAATCTAGGACTTACGCAATAACTACGCATTTACTTCATTGCGAGGTAAGGTAGACGAGCGAAGCGAGACTTCTCGGAGAGTAGCAATCTCAAAGTCTTGTTTTCCCATGACGATTGCGTAAGTCTTGAAATCTTCTTGTTCCACCAAAGCTAATAGAAGCAATTACAGGATTCTTTCCTAATATTGACCTGCGAATCTGCGACAATTTTACCAATCGTACAAAGGTATTTTTTATTTTGAAAATATGTATTGTGAAATTGTGAAATTTTGCAGTTTTCGGTTCAATCTGTAAGGGAGTAGTTTCCCCATGCTTGACTATAATTTCACCCAAATGAGAAATACTATATAGTCGCTACAGAAATTTTATTTTTGATTTTATAAACAGGTTTTTAGAAGAATGGTTAAAGTAGATTTGTGACAGCAGTGGAGAATTTTTCATAAGTCGCGACTCCAACGATGGTTTCCATCAAGTTTCCGTCTTTATAAATCATTACTGCTGGAATACTACGAATACCCAATCTTTTTGCCAGGGTTTTACTTTGGTCAAGGTCTATTTTAGCGACTTTGATGCGACCTGCATATTCTTCAGCTAATTTATCCATCAATGGAGCAATCATCTTGCAAGGACCACACCAAGTTGCTGTAAAGTCAAACACAAGCAGTCCACTGTCAGGTGTCAATAGTGAGTCAAATTCTTCTTCTTGAATATATTCAACTGTTTGCATGAGATATTCCCGTTATTTTTTATTGATGTTGATATTGATTTTTGTTGTTGATTCAGACAAAATTTAGTACGAAGCTTCTGATTGATAGTTTTTAATTATGCAATTAGGCGTTGCCGAATTTATGCGTGAATCTCAAGCCAAAACACTATATGTGGTGTGAATATTTCATTAACCCCACAAACCTCAATCATCTTATCATTTATGTGAGTCTGTATAATCGTGAAAACTTGGAATTGCGATAACTAGCTCCTCCGGAGCGGCTTCGCCAACGTTGAGCTTCCCATGTTCGAGAGTGCCAAAATCAAGAAAGTTAATCTTTAATAAACTTCATCATGACTGCCAATATCAATAAGTACAATTAATTCTTCTTTAGTTTCGCTATCTTCCTCAAATTTATAAATAATTCGGCAATCGTACTCAACAGAACAAGACCACAAACCATCTAATTGACCCTTCAGTTTATGAGATTTCAACGATGGTATAAAAGGGTCATTGGCAAGAAGTTCTAAAATATTGAATATTTTATCTTCTAAATTTGGATTTTTGCTAATTATTTTTTTGAAAGATTTTTTAAAACTTGCACCCCAAACTAGAGTTTTCATTCTTCATTGTCATCTAATAAATCGGCTTTTAAGTCAGCAACTGTTCCCCTTTTTGCCGTACCTAGTTTTAAAGCATTTAAAGTATTAGTCGCATTTAGCGCAATCTCTGCACGTCTTTTTTCGATACGTCTTTTCTTAATTAACTCAAATAACATATCTTGTTCTTCTTCTGATAATTCTTCTACACAATCAATTACTGCTTGAAAGTTTAAATTATTACTCATGCTCAAAATCTGGGTATGACTGGTAATTTCCACTCAATATAATATTCCTTACATTATATCGTGATGACTTGCGATCGCACTTCCCAAAACCTCTTCAAACTAAATGCGATCGCACTTCCCAAAACCTCTTCAAACTAAATGCGATCGCACTCTCCAAAAACCCTTCAAACCAAATGCGATCGCACTTCACAAAAACTATTCAAACTAAACGCGATCGCATAACTCGACAAATCCACAAAAAGCGATCGCAATTCACAAAAACCCTTCAAACTAAATGCGATCACAATTCCAAAAATCTTTCAAATCTAATGCATTTGTACTTACTTCGGTACGCCTTCAAATTTGTTAACATTATCACAAAGACTCCTATCTTCCCGGTTGATATTAGGATTACTCTTTAAATAATCCTTGAGTAAATCGCAAGCACGCCATAACAGATGCTCTCGATTCAAATTTGATGTATTAAAATTTACATATTGCAAAATCACAGTTTTATCGTCACCTGCTGAAGCAATAGTCTTACCATCTGGGCTAAAACTTACACTTCTGACTTTATTGTCATGTTCCTTAAAAGTATAAAATAGATTACTATTCCTACCATCAATATTCCAAAATTTTACTGTTTTATCCTCACTTGCAGAAACTAACATACTACTATCTGGGCTAAAGCTTATACTTCTAACACTTGCACGATGACCTTTTAAAGTTTTGAGTAAAGTGCCATCAATATTCCAAAGCTTTACAGTTGTATCAGAACTAGCAGAAGCTATTGTTTTCCCGTCTGGACTGATGCTTACGGCTAAAACCATATCATTATGCCCCATCAAAGTTTTGAGCAAAGTGCCACCAATATTCCAAAGTTTTACTGTTTTATCATCACTTGCAGAAACTACAGTGTTTCCATCTGGGCTAAACCCAACGCTATTAACTGCATCCTTATGTCCCATAAGTGTCCTTATGGGAGTTCCATCACTTTCCCATAACCTTAGAGTAGTATCACCACTAGCCGAGGCAATAATCTTGCCGTCAGGGTTAAAACTTACATCATAGACCCAAGCTTTATGACCACTTAAAGTTTTACGCAAAGTGCTGTCAAGATTCCAAAGCTTAACTGTTTTATCCTCACCACCAGAAGCTAAAGTTCTACCATCAGGACTAAAACTTAGACTACGAATCAATTTACCGCGTATAAATTTGTGCATATTACTGTCTTTCCACAGAGTAGTAACACTGTCATCACTAGCCGAGGCAATGGTCTGACCATCTGGACTAAAAATTACTTTCCTTACCCACCCTTTGTGTGGAAGTACCTTGCGAATATTGCTGTCAGTAGCCCAAAGTCTTACTGTTTTATCCTCGCCAGCCGAAGCCACCATATGAGCATCTGGACTAAAACTTACAGCCCTAACAACTTCATGATGTCCGTTCAGAGTTTTAATCAAAGTTCCATTATCACGCTCCCAAATTTTTACTGTAGTGTCATTACTAACTGAGGCAATTTTTTACCATCCCCACTAAAGGCTACATCCCAAATTTTCGCCGCTATGCCCATTAAAAGTTTGAGTATATCACCACTAATACTCAAAACTTTTATTATTTTTCATCGCCACCCAAAGCAATTGTTTTCCCATCTGGACTAAAACTTAAAGCAAAAATCCAACCCATTTTCGGATATAAAGTTTTTCGGAAACGACCATCTAGACTCCAAAGTTTTACTGTTTTATCACTACTACCAGAGGCTATTATTTTGCCATTGGGACTGAAACTTATCCCATAAACTGGGGCATTATGACCATGTAGGGTTTGTAATAAATTACCATTTAGGCTCCAAATTTTCACTGTTTTATCATCACTAGCAGAAGCTATTATCTTACTATCTGGACTAAACTTGACTTTCCTAACAGTAGCATTATGATTATTTAAAGTTTTTAGTAAGCGACCTTCAATACTCCAAATTTTCACTGTTTTATCATCACCAGCAGAAGCAATCATCTTATTATCTGGACTAAAATCCACACTGGAAACACGCGCTGTATGACTCTTTAATGTTTTTAGCAAAGTACCATCAGATTTCCATAACTTGATAGTTTTATCACTACTACCAGAGGCTATTATCTGACCATCTGGACTAAAACTCACATCCCATACTTTAGAACCTGAACCTTTATCTTGAAATCGATTTCGCTCTTGGGCTTCGTTGACTGCCTGCTTAAGTAAACTCAAAGTGTCATTGTTTATATCTTTGTTTGTTTCCTTAGTTAGCAATGATTTTTGCCCTGCTTTGACAGTCGCCAATAATGCTCCAACTTGATCGTTGGATAAAATAAGTGCTTTAGCTTCAGAATTCGCTGCCTTAATTTGAGAATTCCGTTCCTTCTCTAGAGCAATTTTGACTTGTTCATTCTGAAAACTTGCTACTATTATTGCTCCAATTAAAGATATTGCGAGAATGGCAGAACCAATGCTAATTTGCCATTTAGCTTTGCGTTGAGCCTGTGCTAAAACATAATTTGCTTGCCTTTGTGCCTCTAAAGCTTTTCTTTCCGCCTCTAACGCAATTTGGTCTTCGCGTTTATCCAACGCCTGACTAGCGGTTAAATATCTAGAATCCTCATTACTCAAACTTTTTCCATCCGCCCAATTCAAAGCATCTTGTAACGCTTGTCCGCGCAGTAATCGAGATTCATCCTGATAATTACTTTCAACCCAAGCTCGAAAGCTTTCCGAATAAGGGCGTAGTTTAGTTAACTCTTTTTCTACCCAATTTGCATTAAAAATATACTCATATATTCTGTTATAAACCTTTAATTTATTCTGTTGTTGAACCACCAAACCAGTTAGACGAAATTTCATGTATTCCATACTATCATCAGCAGCAATATTCCCCAAAAGCAATATTTGCTGATACCAACCTAAAAAACGCCCAGCAACTTGTTCTCCTAAAAGCATCCTATCTCTTATTGTTCTCAAATGCGCTGGTTCATCTTGTGATTCCCAATTATCAATAATGCATCTTATTATTAGCTTTTCTAATCCTGAAACTTTCATATCTGTAGGAATAAGCTTGCTAATTTTCTGAGTTAAAAATGGTTGTCCACCAGTCCAATCTAAAATTTCTTTTATTATTAATTCAGGATTACTTACTTTTCCTGACAAGCCTTGAATTAATGGTTCAACTTCATGTATTTGAAAACCATTTAATTCTATCGCTCGACCAATGTTAAAGGGGGTAAGACTTCTATCTTTAATCAAAATAGAAGGTGTTCCTACTCCTAATAGGGCAAATGAAAGACGTTTATATCCAGCCCGATCTACACGCTGATTATAAAAATACCTTATCAAAGCAAAAAAATCATCACTGGAAAAGTTTAAACTAAGAACACTATCAATTTCATCAACAAAAATCACAATTTGTTGAGAAATTTCCACCAACAACACCTCATCGATAAAATCTCCCAATCGCTGCACTGGTGAAAGATTATCTCTTTCCTTCCACCAACTACGTAAATTAAACTTGCCTGCAAGCTCAAAACTACTTACCAAACTCCGCACAATTCCCGCATACCATTGTTCTGGAGTAAGATGCTGACTCCCAATACTTGTTAAATCGATCGCAGCACAAGCAATACCTTCATCCTGCAATCGCTTCATTGTCTGCACTCGCAAACTCGATTTTCCCATCTGTCGGGAATTCAATACGTAACAAAATTCCCCAGCTTTCAATGCAGCATACAAATCATCATCAGCTTGACGCTTGACATAGCTGGGAGCATCAACAGGCAAACTTCCACCAACTTGATATTCATAAGCTGGGTTTGCTGGATTCATTTGCTAACCTCCAGATGAAACTACTTTACAGATGGGATGGATAATGCTACAAGCTAATACAGATCGGTTAAACATTTCTTTATTCTCTCTGCGTCCTCTGCGTCTTGGCGGTTCATAAAAAAATTACTATATTGAGCTATAAGCGATCGCGAAAATATTGACGGTACAAATCGCAACGTGGTGTAACATCGTTACCTTGGAGATGTACCAAACCCATACTCAGCAATTGAAAGCATTGTATCGAATCCAACCTGATTGGTGTTATCGTTGTCACAATCCTTTTAAAAGCAGTGGCTAAATCTGGACGCTGTTCCAGGTTCCACAAGTGACGACGCAAATGGTCTCCGTAAAGTCCAGCTTCGGTTGGTGCTGTTTGTAAAAGTTCGTTGAGGGTATTATCTCGTCGAGCAATGCGATACATGGCAACCCTAACTAAAAATGGATGTCCTCCCACCATTGCCATTAATTGCTCAACTTCGGTATGACTCCAGTTAAGTCCATGTCGTCGTGCTAAATCCTGTACTTGCTCTGGGTTCAATTCCGGTAATTCAATCGGTAAACCCACGTTAAACGGCGATTGATTGATATTCATGGGAATATAAACTTCGGTGGAATGCACCACTACCAACCGCAGTTTTTTCCAAATATCCCGGTTTTTTGCTTCTTCATGCCAAGCACGTAACAACCCAAAAAAATCAGCCGCAATTTCGGGATGTTGAAAGACTAAATCGACTTCATCTAAACCCAAAACTAGGGGTTGATTGATTTCCGTCAATAAATATTCTTCAAAATAAGCAGTGCAATTATCTTTACTACCAAAAATCTCATCCCAGTAATCTGCTAATTTATTGCTTAATTTCAACCTACGTCCAATACTGGCAGAAAACCACCGCAAAAATTGGTCTAAATCTGTAAAAACCTTGCCATCAGCTAATTGAAAACTCAAAGGAACAGTCAGACAACCATTTTGTGAAGCATGGTAAAGAATTCTTGCCATGAGGGAGGTTTTACCCATTTGTCGAGGAGCTTTAATCCGAATCAAAGAACCCGGTTTAATAATTGCCTCAAAACAGCGTTCCTCAATACGATCGCGGTTTACATAAAATGCTGATGCTAAATCAACTTGTCCCTCTGGTAATTCGGGTTCAGCAACAGGAAAAGGTGGATTTTCTAAGCTTTCGACAATTTGCTGTGCTGCGATCGCTTCTTCTGTGGGAGCAAGATATATGGTATCCTGATTTTCCTCAGCGAGTAGGGTCAAAACCTCTTGTAAAATCTTGCCAGTGTCAACAGAAGACTTCCATTCCCGTTGTTGAATTTGATTTAAATAACCCCGCAAATCGTAATTTAATGGTGAACTTAAGGGGAAATTAACGCGAATCGGTAAAATACCAGGTTTCTTTTCTGGACGTAAATCCTGTAATTGCTTTGCTCGTCGAACTTCCTCCGTCACCATTTCGCTGGTTGCTGATTTTGGTGACAAAAGCAAGAGAAAATAATCGCAACTTTCCAATTCCCTATCTATACGCTGTGCCCAATTTTCCCCCAAACGAATGCTTTCCCCTGCCATAAAAGCTTGATGTCCAGCATTTGCGATCGCTTCATAGAAATTTTGTGCCAAACTTAAATCTGGGTCTTCGCTGCGATAACTAATAAATACCCTTTTAATCTCACTTGCTGGAAGTGGTGGGATAACAGCTTGAATATTGATAAACTGAGAAAAATTAGACCATTGTTGACTAATAGTCGATAAAGGAATAGCCAAAGCACCATCAATATTATCGTAAGCTGCGATCGCGCCAATTACTTGCTGAGTTTCCGCATCAAACACAGGAGAACCACTATAACCCCCTTGAACCTGTTGGGAATTTGCTTTAACCCGCAACCGTAACATGGGTAAATTGCTAAATTCCAACTGAGGATTCACATCAGTAATAGTCCCATCAATCGACGCACCTTGGGGAAAATCCAAACGTCCATAACCCACAGACAAAAACCTGTCCATCGGTTGAAATTCTAAAGATAAAGGAACCGCATCACCTCGATAATTAGGTAACTTCAAAACCGCAAAATCATCGCAATTTCGATTCCCCAAATAAACCAACTCCACAGCTTCCCCATTTACCCGCACATTTTCCCAACCATCAATCTCCTCAACCACATGAGCGCAAGTGATTAAATGTCCTTCCTGCGACACAAAAAAACCCGTACCCCTAACCTCACCATCAGGAGTCGATATTGCCACAGTACAAGCTTTAACTAAATCCCAACTCATTTAATTTTAGATTTTAGATTTATTTATTCTCTCCCCGTCTCTGCGTCTCTGCGTGACACAAACTCTTAATTCCTTAAATTACCCTTGCTCCTCCCCCTGGGAAACCTGCGATCGCAACAAACCATCCCTCTCCCCAGCCAAATTCCAAGTAATCTTCACCTTTAACGAAGCTTGCCCAGTAGATTCCACCACATAAACCGAACCCTTAGCAGTAAAATTCACCCCAAACTCAACTTCCGCACATACAGGTTGAGATTCCTTCTGCAAAGCTTGAAAAGCCTGCGTAATCGGACGACAACCACGTATAATCAAATCTTTAACAGCACCAAAACTACCATCCACCTTCTCTATCGGTAAATCACCAGGAGAAGAGACTCGTCCAACAGACATATCCGGTACTTCCACAGCGACTAAAATAGTCTTGCCGTCTCCTGCGTCTAGTTCAATTAGTTTACGTGCCATGATTTTATTTACAAATTATTTGCAAATTATTTGCAAGTGATTATTCTTAATAAAGAGTAAGGCAAATTGTATATACAGTAACCTGATTGATGTATCCGAGCCAAGGATCAGTCTGTAGCAGGAGGGCAAATTGCAGAAACATACCAGGATAATGATATAAATAAAACTTATTTATCGTAATTTTCTTTCAAACCTATACTTTTAACTAAATGACTTCCCCGACATTTCACTCAGACAAAATCCTAGTTGTTGACGATTCCCCAGATAACGTATTTCTCATCAAAACCATTTTGGAGGAAGAAGGTTACACGGTTAGTACAGCCGAAAATGGTGTCACAGCTTTAGCAAAAATAGAAGAATCTAGCTTTGATTTAGTATTGTTGGATTTGATGATGCCGGGGATGGATGGATACGAAGTTACACGTCGTGTCCGAGAAAACAAGGAACTGCGGTTTATGCCAATTTTGCTGATAACCGCCCATGATTCCCCCAATGTGGCACAGGGATTAGATTTGGGAGCAGATGATTTTATCCGCAAACCTGTGACAGTCGATGAATTAATGGCAAGGGTGCGTTCTTTGTTACGTCTCAAGCACAGTATTGACGAACGCGATGAAATTGCTAAACAGCGTGAAGATTTTGTCTCCCGTCTAACTCACGATTTACGCACTCCACTAGTTGCTGCGGAAAGAATGCTGGAATTATTGCAGCAGGGAGCTTTAGGGGAACTCTCAACCCAAATGAACGAAGTTATCGGTATTATGGGGCGTAGTAATAGCAATTTGCTAGCGATGGTAAATACCTTACTCGAAGTGTACCGTTTTGAAGCTGGACGGAAAACTCTAGCATTTCAACCTGTAAACCTGTACCAACTACTGGGAGAAGTCGTAGGTGAATTGACAGCTTTAGCACAATCGAAGGGATTAACGGTAAATCTAGATGCTGTGGAGGAGACAAATGCATGTGTGGTAAATTGCGATCGCTTGGAACTGAATCGTTTATTTACCAATTTGGTTGGTAATGCCATCAAATTTACCGATAAAGGTGCAGTCACTATTCATATAACTCCCGCAAGCAGTAACAATCAATTTGTGAGGGTAGAGATTAAAGACACGGGTATGGGAATTCCTCCTGAAGAACAAGCAAATTTGTTTGAAAGGTTTCGTCAAGGAAGTCACAAACGTCAAGGGAGTGGTTTGGGGTTATATCTTTCCCGTCGCATTGTGGAAGCACACAAAGGCACTATTCAAGTCAAGTCAGAGGTTGGTAAAGGTAGTACGTTTATCATTGATTTACCAGTTCAGCAATAATTAATTTTTTGATTGTTGAATTCTAAGTTTTTAATCTTAACTTGTTAATCTAACTTCCCGCTCCAATTGCCATATCATATCAATATTATCAAGCTTGCAGGATAAGGAATAATATCATGTCATCTCAAATACTAATTAGCGATGTGCCCAGTAAGCAGCGTCAATACTTTCGTACAGGTGCAACTAAAAATATTGATTTTCGTATTACCCAACTTCAAACTCTAAAAAAAGTAGTAATTGAGAATGAAAATGCAATTATTGAAGTATTAAAAGCCGATTTAAATAAACCGCTATTTGAAGCTTATACTTCCGAATTTTCCTCTGTCATTCAAGAAATTAATTATGCACTAAAAAATATTAAAAATTGGGTGAAAGCGAAAAAAGCGGCAATTCCTATTTTCATTTTACCAGCATCCGCGCAAATAATTCCCGAACCTTTAGGAGTAGCTTTAATTATTGGACCTTGGAATTATCCTTTTACACTAAATTTGGTGCCATTAATTGGTGCGATCGCATCTGGGAATTGTGCTGTTGTCAAACCTTCTGAATTTGCACCCCACACCTCAAATTTAATTGCGGAAATAATTTCTAAAAATTTCCCTCCAGAATATATATCAGTAGTTGAAGGAGATGTTGAAGTTAGTAAGCAATTACTCCAAGAAAAATTCGATCGCATCTTTTTTACAGGTAGTACAGCTACAGGTAAAATTATCATGGCAGCAGCAGCAAAACACTTAACACCTGTAACTTTAGAATTGGGTGGAAAAA
This sequence comes from Calothrix sp. CSU_2_0, assembly GCA_012034595.1. Classification (GTDB taxonomy): domain Bacteria; phylum Cyanobacteriota; class Cyanobacteriia; order Cyanobacteriales; family Nostocaceae; genus Brunnivagina. Next base: position 34,583 of record JAAUPE010000061.1, read on the forward strand.
GTCCTTGTATTGTTGACACCGATATTGATTTAGAAGTTGCTGCACGTCGAATTGCTTGGGGGAAATTTTATAATGCTGGACAAACTTGTATAGCCCCAGATTATGTTTTAATTAAACGGGATATTAAAGCAGAATTTTTACAAGCTATAGAAAAGTGTATTCAAGAATTTTATGGAGAAAACCCCACAAATAGCCCAGATTATGCTCGGATAATCAATCAAAAGCAATTCTCTAGAGTCGCTAATCTAATACAAGGTGATATTCGCATTGGTGGTGAAACAAATGCTGACGAACTCTACATATCTCCAACAGTAATTGATAACGTCAGTTGGGAAGATGCAATTATGCAGGAAGAAATTTTTGCTCCGATTCTTCCTATAATCGAATATGAAGATATTAACGATGTCATCGATAAAATTAATTTGCGTCCTAAACCATTAGCTTTATATCTATTTTCTAAAAATAAAAAATTACAGAAAAAAATACTCTGTGAAACTTCCTCTGGAGGAGTATGTATTAATGATGTGATTAAACAGGTTTCTGGATCAACTTTAGCCTTTGGTGGTGTGGGTGATAGTGGAATTGGGAGCTATCATGGAAAAGCAAGTTTTGATACTTTTTCCCATTACAAAACTGTAGTCAATAGACCATTTTTCTTAGATTTAAAAGTATTATATGCTCCTTATGAAGGGAAGTTAGATTTGTTGAAAAAACTCTTAGGTTGATAAATAACATTCATCGAATTTATACCTAAATAAACTGGAGCATTAATGTTCAGTAACCAGGACAGGGCAAACATAATATAGAGCGATCGCAATAGTCTTATTTCCAATGCCCCATACCCAAATGTAAATTTCCGTGTAAAATCTAATATTGCTACCATATAAATAAGGTTCTATGGACGTTTTAGAACTCAAACGCGAAATTGAAATGTTGTCTAGTCGCCTGGGTAAGACTCAGGACTATCTTTGACATCCCCGCACTCACAGCCAAAATTCGAGATTTAGAGCAAATTTCTGCACAGCCTGATTTTTGGGACGATCGCATTCAGGCACAGCAAGTAATGCAAGAGCTTGACGAAATGAAAGCACATCTTTCACAGTACCAACAGTGGCGATCGCATTTGGAAGACAGCAAAGCAGTATTTGAACTGTTGGAATTAGAATCTGATGAAGGATTACTCAAAGAAGCTGAATCAACTATCACCAAGCTGAATCGTGAACTCGACCAGTGGGAGTTAGAACAACTGCTTTCTGGTCCCTACGATAAAGAAGGAGCCGTGTTATCGATTAACGCTGGTGCTGGTGGTACGGATGCCCAAGACTGGGCAGAAATGTTACTGCGAATGTACACTCGCTGGGCAGAACACCACAACTACAAAGTCACATTAGTAGAAGAATCCGAAGGTGACGAAGCTGGAATTAAATCTGTAACTATCGAAGTAACCGGACGCTATGCTTACGGTTATTTACGCTCGGAAATGGGTACTCATCGTTTAGTCAGGATTTCGCCCTTTAATGCCAACGGCAAGCGGCAAACAAGCTTTGCTGGGGTAGAAGTCATGCCACAAATTGACAGCAGCGTCCAACTAGATATTCCAGAAAAAGATTTGGAAATAACTACATCGCGATCGGGTGGTAAAGGTGGGCAAAACGTCAACAAAGTCGAAACAGCAGTGCGTGTAGTTCACCTGCCAACAGGTCTTGCTGTACGCTGTACGGAGGAACGCAGCCAACTACAAAATAAAGAAAAAGCCCTTACCCGTTTAAAAGCTAAACTACTGGTAATTGCCAGACAACAACGAGCCAAAGAAATTGCCGAAATTCGCGGTGACGTTGCTGAAGCATCTTGGGGTAATCAAATCCGTAACTACGTCTTCCATCCGTATCAATTGGTCAAAGATTTACGTACCAATTTAGAAACCACAGCGATTGATGATGTGGTAAACGGTGAACTTGACCCATTTATTCAATCCTACCTACGTCAAGAAAATCAGTTGGTTGAGACTGTTTAATTGGGGATTGGGGATTGGGAATTGGGGATTGGGGATTGGGGATTGGGCAACTGACTTACACCAGCAAGTTCTCTTTGCGACTCCGCGACTGTGCGATCGCAAAGTCTTTATTTTATTCCCCAATTCCTTTTCTCCCTACTGTTGCCAGCATGGCATGTTTACTTTCGATCAACTGTTACAGTATTAAGAGGGTTTGTTATCAAATCATTATCATTTATTTATGAGTAATTCTTCTTCAACCGAGCCAAAACCAACTTACGTCAAGCTTGCGATGCGGAATATGGTGCAAAAGCGCTTAACGTCGCTCAAGCACTTTGCTCTGACAACTGTAGGCATATTAGCGGTTTTAGTAGGACTTGCTTACCTAACTCGCTAAAAAACCTGACTAAAAAATTATCAAAATAATTCTTCCTCGTGCCGATCGATTGTGTGAGGTGTGATGCTACTCGAACTTTACGTAGAAAATATATTTGAAGAGCGTTCCCAGTCTGACATTTTAGATACTGGGAATCCTGAAGCTGGAATTTCATCTGAGACTTGGGATGATTGGTTTAAAACTTGGTTGCAAGAACTAGAAGCAAATCTTCCACCTGCTGCCAGTTATGAAATTGGATTACGTTTGACTGATGATGCAGAAATTCAGGAATTAAATTCTCAATATCGTCACCAAAATAAACCAACCGATGTATTAGCTTTTGCAGCATTAGAAGTTAATTTTCCTCAACTTGATAATTTAATTGATTCAACACCGTTATATCTAGGTGATATAATTGTTTCTATAGATACAGCAACACGACAAGCTCAACAGCAAAGTCATAAGCTATCAACCGAGCTGGCTTGGTTGTCTGCACATGGGTTACTGCACCTATTGGGTTGGGACCATCCGGATGATGAATCTTTGAGTCTAATGTTAGAACAGCAAGTAAAATTGCTGAGGACAATAGGTATTTCTATTGACATACTAGATTTTTAGAATTATTCTAATTTTGCTGTAGCGATTCTTACAGAGCATCGTGATTTTTACTGTTATTTTTCGATTGTGCCTTTATAATACTCCTGAAGAAAAAACAAAGCTATCATCAGATTTATACAGCCGTTAGTGGCTTTTATATAGATAAAACTCTACCCTTGTACTGAAATTTTTACTCCCATTTATTGGTGCCTATGTCACAACAACTATCACCACCACCAGAGCATAATGCTTTAGAACCTGTTCTTTCGCAAGAACGCCAGTTATCCTGGAAGGTAGCCTCGAATTTATTCGTTAGCTTTAAATATGCTTGGGCTGGAATTAGCTATGCTTTTAAGACCCAGCGAAATTTTCGCATCCATGTTTCAGTTTGCGCTCTAGCAATTGGTATGGGCGTTTTTTTACAATTAAAGTCGGTGGAAATCGCAGTAATTGGAATTACTAGTGGTTTAGTTTTGGCATTGGAATTAGTCAATACTGCAATCGAATCACTCGTTGACCTAACCGTAAAGCAGACTTATCATGAATTGGCAAAAATAGCCAAGGACTGTGCTGCTGGGGCTGTGTTGGTTTCCGCTTTAGTTGCGGTGTTAGTAGCAGCTACGCTTTTACTACCTCCCCTGTTTGCGTTAATTTTATAAACAATCTAGTTTTTATTTTTTGTCTTGGGTAATTAGGAACAACCAATAACCAATAACTAAATAAAAAAAATCCAAAATAGTATCAAGATGGCTTTGAGTACTAGTAAAATCCTGTGACAATCAGACATCAGTGCATCGACTGGATTCACCCACAGGAGTGATTATTAAAGTGCTTATAGTCATCGATAATTACGACAGTTTTACATATAACTTAGTGCAATATCTAGGAGAATTAACGGTAGATTTTCCGGTTGCCTCTGAGATTAAAGTTTTTTCGTAACGACAAAATATCCATAGCAGAAATTCG
>JAAUPE010000062.1 GCA_012034595.1 Calothrix sp. CSU_2_0
ATCAATTATTGAAGGTGAATGGAAGCTATTTGAAATTAACATTGAGGAGCTGTTTAGACGCTCGTTTGCAGATGCAATTAATCTTTCAATACTTTCTAATTGAGATGTTTTTTGATTAAGTACTCCAGAGACATCAGTCACATCTTCCTTTTCAGATTCAATTTTTCTATCAATAGAATGTAAGCCAGATGACGATCTTCTTTCAAGTGATCGCAACTGTTGGAGTTGTCTTTCAGACTTTTTTCTTAAATTAGTTGCTTGTTGTTTCTTTTGTCGTAGTTTAACTACTAATTTTTCTAGTGATGCCAATGTTTGATTCAAGACAAATCCGTCGGTTAAGTTGTTAATATAATCATGATTTGACTTACCAGTTAAGAAAATTAACATACTTTGATCGCAAAAACAGCTTTTTAAAAAATATAAATTTTTATAATGAATTATAAAAAAATATAAAAATTAAAAAACAAAAGTAAATTGATGAGATTTATGAAGACTTGTAAACGAGAAAGTTATCGATTCTAGCCGAACCATTCCCAATTATTGATTCAGAGTTAGATGAGTTTTTTAATTAGATATTCTTAATTTCTAGTTATAGGAGAGCGATCGCATATAAAAAATCATACTGAAGATAGATTAATTTGCCAGCAAAGAATTAGCAAAAACTAAGTTCTAATATTGTAAGGGCGAACTGCCGTACTCCGAAACGGAGAAGCAAGCTACGCCCCTACTGGAAACACTAATTTTGCATAAATTTTTGACTGGCGATAAATCTTGACGATGAATAACCAGAGACAATGAATAAATAACTACTAATGAGTACTTTTCATGGATAGTAGAATAAGGTACAGATAATAGCTGCGGTATTGGAGGAAGGGAAATTGGATGAACTGAGGGCAGCCCTGGAACTAGCTACAGAGGATGAATTACAGGATTTAACTGCAATCCTGTTTAGTCGCAAGTATAATCCCCTCGATTATGTTCAAACACCTGAACCGATTGAGGTGCAAAGTCAAAACCGCGAGGTTTGGCTAAATGCGCTCGAAGAACGATTCCGGTATTTGGCGGCTGATGGTGTTACAGTTTTGCGGGGACGTACAAGTCAGGTGACTTACCGACAAGCTTTGATTCAAGTTTGTAAGTACTTAAAAATTTCCTATTCCCATGATTTATCAACGGTTGATTTAGAAGCCGAAGTGTTTCTGCATTTACTTGGACGTGTGTGGAAAAAATTACCCGTAGCCGATAAGCAAAAGTTAACCGAACGAGTACAGGCACAACTATCAAAGTCAATGTCAGCAAATGAACCTTTGCCGTTGATGTTACAACCCGATCCGTTGGGATTGTTGTTTAAAGGTGGTAGCGCTTTGGCTGTGACATCGGTGATTCAACCGTTGTTACTCAAACAAATAGCTCGTCAATTCGCAATGCATTTCGCTACGTACCAAGTCGCAAGGCAAACTGCTATAGAAGGGGGGAAAATTGTCACAGGGCAATTTCAAAGCTATGTGACTGTGCAAATGGCAAGACGAGGAATGGCAGTGAGTGCTGCTCGTTATGGTGCGGTTCGCAGTGTGTTCACAGTTTTAGGTCCAGTAATGTGGGGATGGTTTTTGGCTGACTTGGGTTGGCGTACCATCGCTACAAATTATGGTCGCATAATTCCGACAATTTTTGCGATCGCACAGATTCGTCTGACTCGTGCTGAAGAATGTTGGGAACCAGCTTGACTATTTTCCAGGGAAAGGGGTAAAGCATTAATGGGTTAATGGTTAATAATTAATGGTTAATAATTAATGGTTAATGGTTAATAATTAATGGTTAATACTTATTAATTGTTTGGAACTAAAATCCGACAACAAATAACTAATAACTAATGCCCAATGCCCAATGCCCTATTCCCTATTCCCAATTTCCAACAAATTAATGATTAGAAAGAAAATACCCACTTTTCAACGTCATCCAAACTCAAAATTACAATTACCTTGGAATGCAGCGCAATTAGGGACGTTAATTTTCCCCCTGCTGCCTGCTTTAGGGGCAGTTTGCATTGGCTTTGCATTACTTGTAACCTGGGGTTCTGAATACAGAATCATTATTAATCGTCCCCGAAATTGGGGATTTGGACTTTTTAGTTTATTACTTCTAATCACAACAGCCCTAGCCCATGACAAAATAGCAGCACTAGAGGGTTTGATTAACTTTCTCCCTTACATATTATTATTTTGCGCTTCAGATGCCTTAATTCAAACACCAGCACAATTACGTCATTTAGCTAGGATATTAGTAATTACTTCCATACCAGTGGTAATTATTGGACTTGGACAAATGTTTCTGGGTTGGACAACACCCAAAATCTGGCAGAATATTTTTGGTTGGGCGATCGCACCAGGAGGAAATCCAATCGGACGCATGGCTTCCTCATTTATGTATGCTAATACCCTCGCTGGTTATTTAATAATTACCTTCATTTTGGCTTCGGGATTGTGGTTAGAAGAATTTAGGAAAAGAGGAAAAAACAAACTTTCTATTACCCAACCCCTTGTTTTGCTTTCCCTGGCAGTAATTCTCAACTTTGTCGGGTTAATTTTGACAAATTCGCGGAATGCGTGGGCGATCGCAATATTTGTTGCGATCGTCTATGCTGTATATCAAGGTTGGCGAATTTTAATTGCAATTGTCGCAAGTATAGCAACCACAGTACTTTTAGCCGCATTTGCACCCACCCCAATAGCTCAAATATTTCGCAAAGTCGTTCCAGCTTTCTTTTGGGCACGTCTCAACGACCAAAAATTTCCCGATCGACCAGTTGCACTAATGCGAAAAACCCAATGGGATTTTGCTTGGAATATGGCACAACAACGTCCCTTAACAGGTTGGGGATTGCGAAATTTCACACCATTGTATCAAGAAAAAATGCATATTTGGTTGGGACATCCCCACAATTTCTTTTTGATGTTATCAGCCGAAACTGGAATCCCAGCAACGATTTTATTTATTAGCTTAATTACTTGGATATTAATAGCAGGATTACAATTATTACAGCGTTCTCAAAGCTTAGAAACACAAGATAAATTAATATTTTTTAGTTATTTATTAGTAATTGTTGCTTGGATACTATTTAACACAGCTGATGTCAGTCTCTTCGATTTGCGTTTAAATGCACTGTCTTGGTTGTTGTTAGGTGCTGTTTCTGGGATTATATCCCGATGCGATACCATCTTCGATGGTCGCCAAGGGCATCGGCTCCAAAAATTCACTGAACCAACAAGTAAAAAGCATTCTAATTAAGTATTCAAAACTCAATTTCGCTTTTTCCGTACATCTACTGCTGTCAGCATCTTTCATTGTTAATAAAATTACTAATAGTCACGTCATAGTCACGTCTATGACTGTGAGTGTGGCTAACTAAAAATTAGTCACTGTTGCTGATTGTTGGGAAGGTGTAGGTATTCCCCTATTTGGGGTTTTCCTGCATGACGGGCATCTTTTTAAAGATGCTCTTTTTTATTTTTAATTAATTTTTAAAGTAAGCATTTTAGTAAATATTGTAGGTTGGGTGGAGACGCACAAGAGATATTTATCGCGATATCATAAATCTATGATTTGCGTCGTAACCCAACATTTTATTAAATAGTTTTAACAGTTAATTTTAAGTGTTGAGTTATGTATTTAACTGTTTAAATAATTTATATTTTTCTCCTATCATGTGTTGGGTTACGCAAAGCCTCCACCCAACCTACATGGGATTGCTGTTCGCGGAAATCATGACAGGTAAAAAGAGATAATTGACGATAAAAATGAGATACTTGAGAAATTGAATCAAGCTTAGTGTAAAGAGCGAAAATCATGACAGCAAAAAAAGCCAATTGGTTTCAAATAGCATTCCAAATCAAAGGTTCTGTTCTCGCAGCAATTTATCAGCGAGTTCTCTTATGTGGATTATTTGGTGTTTTGATTTCCATCATGTACCACTTTAAGCAACCTGTCTCACAGCCAATATTAGGTAACGTAATTCCTAGTATTGTCTTAGGTTTGCTGCTAGTATTTCGTACAAATACAGCCTACGATCGCTTTTGGGAAGGAAGAAAAAGTTGGGGTTCGATTGTGAATAATACCCGTAATTTAGCTCGACAAATTTGGGTATCAATTGATGAGATTGAAACTGAAGATAGAAATGATAAAATTAGCGCTTTATATTTGCTAGTTGCATTTGCGATCGCAACAAAACAGCATTTACGTAATGAGACTGTCAATAGTGAGTTAGAAGTATTAATGCCATCTTCTAAATATTACAAGTTGACAATGATGAATAATCCACCGTTGGAGGTTGCATTCTGGATTAGCGACTATTTGCAGCAGCAGTACAACCGTAAGTGCATCAGTAGCTATCAGTTAGCAGGAATGCAGGAATTATTGAATAATTTAGTCGATAATTTAGGTGCTTGTGAGCGAATTTTAAGAACACCAATGCCACTTGCGTATGCAATTCATCTCAAACAGCTACTATTAATTTATTGCTTGTTATTACCATTTCAAATGGTACAAAGTTTAGGCTGGTGGACTTGTTTTGTTACTAGTTTAATTAGTTTTACGCTATTTGGAATTGAAGCAATTGGATTAGAAATAGAAAATCCTTTTGGTTACGATGCGAATGATTTACCATTGGATACGATTTGCCAAACAATGAAGCGCAATATTGACGATTTGATTAGTTTGAAGCCTAGTGTACATCTGTATAATGGTGATTCTATTATCAATAATTAATGTAAAAGTTAAAGTGATTTTTGCGATAACTATAAAATAGAAAATACTTCTTCAACAAATTGCTCATATTGTTCTGAATTTTCGCTGAGGATTTCTGTCAAATTGAAATAGCAAGAAACAAATTTATCATTGTGAATACGATTATTGACCTCAGTTGTAATACAACTAGCAATGAGGATTGTTTTCACTTTTGAATTTCTACGACGAGCTTCTTCAAAAGATTTTATCGCAGCACCGTAACGTTCAAGCGCTCCAGCTGTGTCAGTTCCTCCTTTAACCTCAATTACACCAGTTGTTTTACCTCCATTATCTAAATCTGATTCAAACCTCTTTACTTGAATCCCTATTAGGGAAATAACAGCTTTTTGGGACAAAACAGCTACGTTACGATAATATGCGATTAATTGAGGTTGTTCTCTGATTAATTTAGGGTGACAAAATACTTGAATGAATTGTAATTTAGGGTGTTGGTTGACATAATCAAATGCATCTTTACCAATACACCAGTCTAATTTATTATCCCAATCATATAAATGTTGAATTGGTAGTAATGCTTTAATTGCTTCTTGAAGAGATAGTAGTTTCTCTAACTCTTTCAATTTTCGTTTATATAAAATACTATTTTTATTCATTCCTCAAAATTATCACTGCTCAAATTATTAACCAACTCCATCTGTAATGTAATATAGTGCCTAATCAAAGGCTGAAGAGTAAAAAGTGTTTGATTATTATCTTGTTGTTGTTCAATTAAAAAACGTCTTGATAAAGATTGAATTGCATTAACTAAATCAGTGAGTAATAATTGCGTACTTTCTAGCAATTTAGACATAGAAATCGCTTCTGTATCTGTTGCGATCGCATAAATTACCTTTTTTTCTAAACTAGATAGTCTCTGAAATTGTCGGTCTAATTTATGTTTCAAATCTTCATTAAAAACGACTTGTAAAATATCCATAAGCCGGATTTTTTCCGAGTTTTTACTTATTTTAAACCGATTTTTTTCCGACTTTCCTACTCAAACATCCGCAAAATCACAGAGAACTCCCGATTTTTCCAACTTTTCCCGATGGAAATAAATCTCAATTCCACGTAATTATGTTAGAGCATGTTTGAAAAGTTTTGGAAGGTATAATTTGTCGTTCTGAGTGGAGCCTTGCGGAACGTTCGCTCTTAGCGTTCCCGCAGGGTAGAATCTAGGTTTTAACCTACGTACTGAGATGCTGAGTCCCAAGGGGACACGCTACGCGAACGTTCCTCAGCATGACACAGAAGGAGACTTTTCAAACACCCTCTTACACCAATGTTATTGGCTTGTGCAATAGCTCCAATTTTATGGGAAGTTGCCATATATGTTGGAGGAGCGATTATTTATCAGGAGGGTTCTTACGCTATAGAACAAGTGATTGACCATTTGGTCGCAGATCTATTTCATTGTAATTCCAAAGCAGTCATCAAACAAAGGTTTACCTGACTTATAGCTTCTGGAGTCAGGTAACCTAATTTTCTAACAATCATAGATTTATTCAAAGTAAAAATAGACTCACAACGAACTACCGATTCAATCTTGATACCTGCGATCGCAATTTCATCACCTGTAATTAAATATTGTGTTGCTATGGAAGAACGACTTGTATTAGAAGTACAAGCTACGACCATCACATCATCAAGAATATCGTTAAGCCTATTTGCGGAAATAATTACTGCTGGACGAACTTTAAATTGTTGTAATTGGGTAGATGGCATTGGTATACTGCATAACACTACATCACCGCGTTGAAAGTTCGTCGGTAAAGATTTCATCATAAATGTCATTCTCAGGGCTTAACCAGTCCTTGTAAGCTTGAGATTCTAACATTGTTCCGGTAGCTTTCTCCTTACTTTTTAAAAAAATTGCAAAATCGAGCAAAGTAGATAATTCTTGATCGTTCAGTTGCTCTACAATGCGATCGAGCTTTTGGCGAATATCCATAGTAGCTATTCTTTCCTACCTTTCTTTTAGAATAGCAATATATTGCTATTTAATAGCATGGTTATGCTATCCCAAATATCACAATTTCCTAATTCCTTTCTCTAAACCCTCACAAACACCCGTCAAAAAATCCAAATCCAAAGTGTCAATCGTGTCGCTAGCTTTGTGATAGTGCGGATTTCGCATATTCGCTGTATCTGTAACCATTATCGCCGGATAGCCAACATCCCAAAATGGAGCATGGTCACTGCGTCTAGTTTCCCGGACAATTAAACCACGATTGGGTACAGGCAACCATTGACTAGGTACACCAACTTGACGAATGCAGCGACTGATACAGATTAAATCCCGTAAAGTTCGCCAATTCCCAACCAAAGCAATAAAATCTCCCTTATCTGGATATATTTTTTCGAGGGGAGGAGGATAAAGTTGCGATCGCGCTGTTTTCACACAATACCCCAACATTTCCAGCGATATCATTAACCGCAAAGGTTGCTGCTCTTGTTTGAGTTTGGTTGCATAATCGCTACTTCCCAGCAATCCATATTCCTCCATATCAAATGCTACGAGCCGTAAAGGGTATTTTGCCGGATGATTTGCAAAAATTCGTGCAAACTCCAGTAACACCGCCACACCAGTCGCGTTATCATCAGCACCAGGGGAACCAGGTACAGCATCGTAATGGGCAGCAATTAAAATTGGTGGCAAACTATCCTTGGAAGATTCAAGCTGACAAGGTAAATTCAAAATCAGATTTTGGCAACTTTTGCCATTGACTCGGAAGGTGTGGATTTCCACACTTCCCCATTGCGAAAAAGACGAGTGAATGTATTGTTGGACAAAAAAATGTCCCGCAGATGCCATGTAAGGATCGCGATCGCGCACAATCTCATGGAGATGGGTTTGCAGTTGCCTTTTTAAGTTCACAAATTTAAGTTCACAAATTTAGGTTCACAAGTTTAAGTTCACGAATATATTTAGGAAGTAGGGAGGAGAAAATGCCGAGAAGGATACACAATAAATAATTAATGTTAAATTCGACCTACTTTGTTGGTTTGAATTTCTGCTACCTTCATTTTTTCAACTGCAAGATAGAATAAATCAAGCATTGCTTCTCAACAAATAAGTTTTAAGTTTAGTTTTAAGTTTATATATCAAGAAAATAGGAGAATAGTGACGCATGGGCAAAGTAGTCGGCATTGACTTGGGTACAACCAACTCAGTAGTTGCCGTCATGGAGGGTGGCAAGCCGGTGGTGATTGCCAATGCTGAAGGAATGCGAACAACCCCCTCCGTAGTCGGTTTTAGCAAAGATGGTGAACGAGTTGTCGGACAAATGGCAAGACGGCAAACTGTCCTCAACCCGCAAAATACTTTTTTCGCTGTCAAACGTTTTATTGGACGTAAATATGGGGAATTAAACCCCGAATCTAAGCGTGTTCCTTATACTATCCGCAAAGACGAAATTGGTAATATCAAAATCGCTTGTCCCCGTTTGAGTAAAGATTTTTCTCCCGAAGAAGTTTCGGCAATGATTCTTAAGAAGCTTACAGACGATGCTAGCCGTTATTTAGGAGAAAAAGTCACAGGGGCAGTAATTACTGTTCCCGCTTATTTTAACGATTCCCAACGCCAAGCAACGCGAGATGCGGGACGAATTGCTGGTTTGGATGTGATGCGGATTCTCAACGAACCTACCGCAGCTTCCCTAGCCTACGGTTTAGATCGGGGTCGTAGCGAAACTATTTTAGTATTTGACTTGGGTGGTGGTACCTTCGATGTGTCAATTTTGGAAATTGGCGATGGTGTATTCGAGGTAAAATCCACAAGTGGCGATACTCAACTTGGCGGCAATGACTTCGATAAAAAGATTGTAGATTGGTTAGCAGAGAAGTTTTTAGCTGAAAATGGTATAGACTTGCGTCGAAGCGATCGCCAAGCCCTACAACGCCTTCTAGAAGCCGCAGAAAAGGCAAAAATTGAACTTTCTGCCGTTAGTGTCACCGATATTAATTTACCTTTTATTACCGCTACCGAAGACGGTCCCCAACATATCGAAACCCGTCTCACACGGTCGGAGTTGGAAGCTTTGTGCGATGACTTACTCACAAGGTTAAGAACCCCCGTCAAACGCGCTCTCAAAGACGCTGGCTTACGTCCCGACGATATCGATGAAGTCGTCCTCGTTGGTGGTTCCACCCGGATGCCAATGGTAAAAGACCTAGTTTCGGCATTAATCGGGATCGAACCCAACGAAAATGTTAACCCTGATGAGGTCGTAGCGGTCGGTGCAGCCGTCCAAGCCGGAATTATTGGTGGTGAACTCAAAGATGTGCTGTTACTCGATGTCACCCCCTTATCAATCGGCTTAGAAACCATCGGTGGTGTGGGCAAAAAGCTGATTCCCCGCAACACAACCATTCCCGTGCGGCGCTCAGATATATTTTCTACATCGGAAAATAACCAGAATACTGTGGAAATCCACGTAGTCCAAGGCGAGCGGGAAATGGCAGCAGATAACAAATCCCTGGGGCGTTTCAAGCTTTATGGTATCCCTCCTGCACCACGAGGAATCCCCCAAGTGCAAGTATCATTTGATATCGATGCCAATGGGATTTTGCAAGTAACAGCATTAGACCGTACTACGGGACGGGAACAAAGTATTACTATTCAAGGTGCTTCGACATTAAGCGAGTCGGAAATTAATCTCGCCATCAAAGAAGCCGAAAAATTTGCCGAACAAGATAGGCAGCGTAAGGAAAAAGTTGAAAAACGTACCCGTGCCGAAGCTTTAATTTTGCAAGCAGAGCGTCAGTTGCGAGAAATTGCTTTGGATTTTGGAATGCAGTTTGCCCGTAGTCGTCGTCAGCGCATCGATAATATTTGCCGAGAATTGCGCGAAGCCTTGCAAGCGAACGACGACAGAGGTATTGACCAAAGCTATGCTGACCTCCAAGATGCTTTATACGAACTAAACCGCGAAGTTCGTCAGTACTATGCTGACGACGAAGACGACGATTTATTTGGTACAATCCGCGATATCTTTACAGGTGGCGATAAGGAAGATAAGGACGATTACAAAGATTACGGACGCGATTCTGGTCGAGATTCTAGCCGCGATTATGGTGGTCGAGATTACGGCAGCCGAGATTATAATCGGGATTCTAACCGGGATTATGGTGGTCGAGATTCTAGCCGGGATTATAGCGATCGCAATTCCAGCAGAGATTTAAGTCGAGATTATGGCGATCGCACTTCCAACAGAGATTCCAGCCGAGATTCCAGTCGAGATTATGGCGATCGCACTTCCAACAGAGATTCCAGTCGAGATTTAAGTCGAGATTATGGCGATCGCACTTCCAACAGAGATTCCAGTCGAGACAGTCGTCGTAACTATGATCGCACCGATTATGGCAACAGTTCCGGCAGCAGTTCATCCAAACCACGCCCAACCTACCGCGACAACTGGGATGATGATGATGACGATTGGCTATAAAAGTTGTAAAGATTAAGATAAGGCGAGAAATCCCGCCTTTACCTTATATCTAGAATCTGCTAATTCTAAATTATGCTGCTAACATAAGTCACACAAAGCGGTACGCAGGTAAAATCTGTCTGTACCAAATATTTATTATTTATCAGCTAATGAATACAAACTTAATACGGAATGCGAATGCGATCGCTAGTAATTAGTAATTACTGGTAATCAATACTAATTTGGACAAAGAATGTGACACATGAATTACTCAAGCAATTACCATTACAGGATTTCACAATCCAAAATCCGTCTTGGAAAATTGAGCGGGACGGAAACCGACACCGCTCATTTTCCGCAAAATCTAAAATCTAAAATCGTATGAGTTATTAAACCTTCTCAATATATCTCTGGAATGTTATTCTTTCAATTTATTTAGTCTTGATAGAAAATCTCAACTATTAAAGTTAACCACAGGCTATGTCACTGAATTTGCAGAATTTTCGAGATTATTACGAAATTTTAGGAGTATCAAAAGAGGCTTCTAACGAAGAAATTAGAAAGGCTTATCGAAAATTAGCGCTGCAATACCATCCCGATCGCAACCAAGGAAACGAGCAAGCCTCAGAAAAATTTAAAGATATCAACGAAGCTAAAGAAGTTCTTTTAGACGAAGCTCGTCGCACCCAATATGACGAGTACAGCCGATATTGGAAACAAAAAGGATTTAGTAGTAAAACCTCAAAAGGTCCAACATGGGGAAACAATAGCAAAAGCGATCGTAATGGCAACACAACTGTAGACCCCGGACAATACAGCAGTTTCGACCAATTTATCAATGAAGTCATCGGAGTTGGGACAGAAAATAGCCGAAACAAACCGAATAATTCCCCCAACTCCGCCAATAATGACCCATTCCGCAACACCAGAACCAAAGTATCCTACAGCCCAAACAGCCGTCCCCAACGTCGCGACATCGAAGCCAGATTAACTATTCCCCTCGAAAAAGCCTATCAAGGTGGTTTAGAGCGGATTCGTCTTGAAGACGGACGCTCCTTAGAAGTCAATATGCCCCCCGGAATGGTAACGGGGCAAACAATCCGACTCCGCGACCAAGGTATAAATGGAGGCGATTTATACCTAAAAATTACCGTCGAAATTCATTCCAATTTCAAACTCGAAGGCTCTAATATTGCCTGCCAAGTGCCCGTTACCCCCAGCGAAGCCGTTTTAGGTGGACAAATCGAAGCTCCCACCTTGGATGGTCCCGTAAAAATGAGTATTCCTCCTGGTGTACGTTCCGGTCAGCGCTTTCGTCTGGCAAATAAAGGTTATCCCAACGAAGCTGGAAAACGTGGCGATCAACTCGTGGAAATTCAGATTGTCACCCCGAAAAGTATCACTCAGGAAGAGCGGGAATTATACGAAAAATTGCGGCAAATTGAATCTTTTAAACCCCGTGCCAATTTGCTTTAGATATAATTTGGATTGCTGAATTGCGATCGCATTATTTGGGCAAAGCAAGCGATCGCATCTGCTAAACTCTGTTCATGTTTGACAATTGCTGTAAATTCCTTGCTGAGAATTTTTCCAGCGACTTTGCCACCTGGTTATTAGGGGAACCGATTACCCTGACCGAGTTAAGTCCAAAAGAATTATCGCTCGAACCCATACGTGCGGATGCCTTAATTCTGTTGCAATCCGATGAAATTGTGTTGCACATAGAATTTCAGACAAAACCGGATGAAAATATTCCATTTCGCATGGCTGATTATCGTTTGCGCTTGTATCGTCGCTTTCCCCACAAACGAGTGTATCAAGTAGTTATTTACTTAGAAAAAACAAATTCAGAGCTAGTATTTCAAGATACATTTATCCTCGAAGAAACTATCCATAGATTCCGAGTCTTGCGTCTTTGGGAACAAGCAACAGAAGATTTTTTAACTATCCAGGATTACTACCATTTGCAGTATTAAGTAATACAAATGACCCCATAGCCACGCTAACACAAGCAGCCAGTGAAATTTTGAATATTAGCGATCGTAGAGTGCAAAAAGCAGTTATTACTAAATAATTCTAGAAACCATTTGTCATCAAAATTATTATTACCGTTGCAAACTGTAACTTATTACCATACCCTGCACAGTATTAGATAGCTTTAAAATAAGAGAAGCTTGAAAAATACCAAATTCAACAACGGGCAGTGAACCAAAACGGTGAAATGCAACAACGTAGCGAAACTCAAGCAAAACCTAACCATTACACCTTGCTTGGACTACATCCTTCAGCATCGGTAATTGATATCCGTCGTGCTTACCGCGAACTCAGCAAGCGCTATCACCCAGATACAACTGAGTTACCTAATGCCGTCGCTACAGCTAAATTTCGGGAAATCAACGAAGCTTACGCAACCCTCAGCAAGCCAGAAGAACGGTTTAACTACGACCTCAAAATCGGCTATTCGCGCTTTGGTGTCATCCAACCACCCCCAAACTTAAATAAACCAGCTTGCCGTTCCTACGACTGGGGAAAATCAGCCTATCTCGATGCCACCGACAGACCACTTTCCGGTGGCGAATTGTTTGCCCTATTCATCATGGGAATTACACTTTTAGGTTGCCTATTACTTGCGATCGCAGTCGGGATAATGCGCGGGGATACTGTAGAGCAACCATTTTTTCAATCAATTCCCCAACAATCTACCCAAAATATCACTTTGGTAAGCACATCAAACTTTACCAACTTTGACCAAAATTTATGACCCAATAAAAGGTAAAATGTTCAATATATCTTATTAAATATTTACTTAAATTACATACTTAAATTACATACTTAAATTACGTACTTAAATTATTTTCTGACAACTGCCGTAACTAACCGACAGTTTCACGGTATTTTACCTTTAACCCTAAACTATGGCGATTACTTCACCAGACACACCCTTATACAACCATTCCTTGCCGCGAATCGAAGAATGGTTACGCGAACAAGGTTGCAAACAAGACGACCAAGAATTACATTGTTGGCGGTTGCAAAAATCTAGTTGGAACGCCGAACTATGGCTAGATAACGAGCAAATTACAGTTCGCTACATCAATGCCGGAGAAGACGGACAAGATATCTTGCGTTCTTTTAAATATTCTCTCAGTCGGCAAGATATCGAGCAAGCCGTATTTGCGGGACCCTAATTTTAGTTAGGAATTAGGAGTTAGGAATTAGGAGTTAGAAATTAGGAATTAGGAATTAGGAGTTAGGAGTTAGGAATTAGGAATTAGGAGTTAGAAATTAGGAATTAGGAATTAGGAATTAGGAATTAGGAATTAGGAATTAGGAGTTAGTTTACTGTCAATTTCATAACTATTAACTCATAACTCCTAACTATTAACTCATAACTCCATTTAAATTTTCCCAAATCGCCGACTTCGCTGCTGATAAGAAGATAAAGCCTGATGAAACTGATTGCGGTCGAAATCAGGCCAAAATACATCCGTCACATAGATTTCCGTATAAGCAATTTGCCATAATAAGAAGTTGCTAATTCGCATTTCTCCACTTGTGCGAATCAATAAATCTGGGTCTTCAATCCCAGCAGTATATAAATGACGCTCAAAAACTTCCTCGTCAATTTCATCGGGTTCAAGTAAACCATCCTTAACTTGTTGTGCGATCGCGCGACAAGCAGATAAAATTTCTTCCCTACCACCATAATTAGTCGCAACGGTAAACTGAATCCCACGATTGTTTTTGGTTTCCTCCATCGCTTCCTGAATCTGTTCTTGCAGCGAGGGAGGTAGTGCCTTTAAATTTCCCGCAAATTTAATCTGTACATTTTCCTTCATCATGTCACGCAATTCTTGACGCAACACGACTTGAAATAAAGTCATCAAAAAATCAACTTCTTCAGCTGGACGCTGCCAGTTTTCAGTCGAAAAAGCATAAGCCGTTAGAGCCTCAACCCCCCAATCATCACAAGTCCTGAGTAATGTTTTAAGGGCATCTACCCCCCGCTTATGTCCCATAATTCTAGGCAATCCTCGATGCCTAGCCCATCGACCATTGCCATCCATAATCACCGCAACATGTTTAGGTAATAATTCGCGTTTCAGGTCAGAAGGTAAAACTCGCAATTCTGTTTGTTGTGCTGTCATTTTTTATTCCGAGAAGCCGTCGATGGTAATCCGAGTAAACGTGAAACCATAAAAAGTGCTTTGCCACGAATTTGCCTTCCCAAACTTAGCAATCCGGGTGCAACAGCCTCCCGATCTACATTTGGAGAAAACTTTTCCTCAAGCAACTCTTTTAATTTCGCGATCGTTAATGGTCTATTTAGGGTTCCCCGTTCTGCAAGAGAAATAGAACCTGTTTCTTCTGATACAACGACACAAATACAGTTTTCGACACGCTCAGTAATCCCCATCGCTGCCCGATGGCGAGTTCCCAACTGGCGCGAGGCTGTGCGTCCCGAAAGCGGTAGAATTATTCCTGATGCGATTATCCGCGAGCCACGTACTAATGTAGCACCGTCATGTAAAAGTGTCTTGGGCTGAAAAATAGTTTGAATTAATTCTTTGGAAACTTCAGCATTCAGCCTTACACCAGGTACGGAAAAATCTCGTTCGTCAATTGGACCTGTCGTTTCTATAATCAACAAAGCCCCAATTCGGTTTTTCGACAATTCCCTGATCGCTTCCACAATTTCATCAATCGTACTATCAGATTTGGGAATTGTCAGACTTGAGGATTGAAACATCTGGCGAAATTCCCCACGTCCTAACCGTTCTAGAAATCTCCGAAATTCAGATTGGAGTGCAACTGCCATTGCTACCGCACAACCAATTACCAATTTATCTAACACAAAATTCAGCAATTCCAGCCCCCACTGATGCGAGAGAGCTGAAGCCAACATTAAAATAATAAAACCTCGCACCATCCACAGCGTCCGACGCTCGTTAATTAGAACTAGCATCATATAAGTCAGCGCCAGCACTAATACTATATCCAGTGTCTTTAGCAGCAAGGTGTGCGACCATTCGGCTATCAGCCATTGCTTCCACAAATCTTTCATGACATCTGGAATTAAATATTCTGCCGCTAATACAAAGTTAATAATTAGAAGTTAGGAATTATAAAGTTAGAGATTATAAACTTAGAAATTATAAAGTTAGAGATTATAAACTTAGCAATTAGAGGTTACGGCTTAGAGCTTAGAAATTGAGTATTAGAAGCTTTTATTTGCCTCACTACTCTAACTCATAATTTAAAACTCATAATTTAAAACTCATAATTTAAAACTCATAATCTAAAACTCATAACTCCTAACTTCTAACTATTTTTCAGCCTTTCCGGTAAACAATCTTGTCGAAGTAAATCCTGATATGTTTCACGTCGCAAAATTACATTTGCCTCGCCATCAGCAACTAATACCGCAGCCGGACGGGGCAGACGATTGTAGTTTGATGCCATACTGCAATTGTAAGCACCTGTCGCCATTACAACTAGGATATCCCCTGACTCAGTTTTCGGTAGTTGGGCATTCTTAATTACAATATCCCCTGATTCGCAGTGTTTTCCGGCAACTGTCACGGTTTCTGTACAAGGTGCTGACATTTTGTTGGCAATAACTGCGCGGTAAACCGACTGGTAAGTAATGGGACGAGGATTATCTGACATGCCTCCGTCAACTGCAATATAGTTGCGAATTCCGGGAATTTCTTTCGACGAACCAACAGTATATGCTGTAATACAGGATGTCGCTACTAAGGAACGCCCAGGTTCGGATAATAATTTTGGTAGGGGTAAATTTAGCTCCGCACAGGCATTTTGTATCACTTCGCAAATTGGTTTTACCCATTCTTCAATGCTTGGGGGGTCATCGGATTCAATATATTTAACCCCCAAACCACCACCAACGTTTAATTCGGTAATATTTAAACCGTGACTTGTAGCTTGAGTTAACCACTGCACCATTACAGATGCTAAGTCGCGATGGGGTTGACGCTCAAAGATTTGGGAACCGATATGGGCGTGAACTCCAATACAATTTAAACAATCTTGTTGACTGACAAATGCAAATACTTCGTCGAGTTGGTTGGGGTCAAACCCAAATTTACTATCGAGGTGTCCAGTACGAATGTATTCGTGGGTATGGCATTCGATTCCGGGTGTAAGACGTAACATGATGCGGATGGGTTGTGTAGGGGAACCCATTTCCACCAAAGTTTTTAGTTCGTGCCAGTTATCAACAACAATAGTCGCATGCGCTTCAATTGCTAAATTTAGTTCTTCTCGCGATTTGTTGTTACCGTGGAAGTATATTTTGGTAGGGCTAACTCCCGCAGTCAGGGCAGTATGTAGTTCTCCTCCAGATACGACATCAATTCCCAGTCCTTCTTGATGCGCGATCGCACAAACCGCCAAACAACTCCAAGCTTTGGAAGCATACAGTACTTGCGATTTCCCTTGATAATAGCGTTTGAAACTATCGCGATATTGCCGACAAGCTGCACGCAATGTTGTTTCATCTAATATGTACAAAGGCGAACCAAATTGCTCAACTAGGTTCTGAACATCACAACCACCAATTTCTAAATAATCTTGATTGTTGATTTTGGCTGTTAACGGTAGCAACTCCTGATTGGGAGAAATTTCAATATTATTTTTTATCTGAGGTAAATACTTACTACCAAAATTTTGAACCTCAGCCGGATGAGTAGATACCATAACTGTGAGAAGTGTCCTTAAATTAGAAGTCAGGAGTTGGAATCTGTGGGTTAGGTGTAAAGACAAAGACGCAACTAATCACGCCTGTGCATTTTAGGAGTTGAAAGCTACTTCACAAAACCTGTAAACTTTGTTTGTCAAGGTTCGTAAAGAATGTGGTTTTATGTGACCACACACTCATAAGCTCTAATTATGAGCTTTTCACCCCTAATTCCTAACTTTTTGAGAATTTTTGAAAAATTTTGAGAAATGAGTAAATATTCCCATACCCAGTTTACAGCTACGGTGTACACACAAGTCGAACAAAGCTAGGGAAGGCAGACAATCGGGGTAAATAGCAAAAAAAGAACAATAAAAAGCCATATTTCTTCTTTTTCTCCTCTCTTTCTTTTCTCCCTCGTCTGATTATTTTGCACCCAACCAGTATTTTATGACTTGTTTGTATGAGGTCGCCAGTCGAGCTAGGGTTAACTAAATAGTATCGATTATTTGCATTTTTGTATCAGAATGCACCATTGACAGAGCGTGAATACATTCAATTTAGAACTTCAGTCATTGACAGAGGCGCACCTCGGTGATTTGCTCGAACTAGACATAGCTTGTTTTGGCGGTTTGTGGACTCTTGATGCATATCAACGCGAACTAGACAGTCCTAATAGCGATTTGCTCGGTCTAATTTCTCCAATGGGACTGTTGGGAATGGGTTGCTTTTGGTCAATTTTGGAGGAGGCACACATTACAATTTTGGCGGTTCATCCCCAATATCAACACCAAGGGATGGGGCAAGCTTTACTATTTTCCCTACTCAAAACGGCTTACGATCGCGGTTTGGAGCGAGCAACCCTAGAAGTACGAGCTTCTAATCTCAGCGCGATTACTTTATATCAGAAATTTGGCTTCAAGACTGCCGGACGCAGGCGAAGATATTACAAAGACAACGATGAAGATGCGCTGATTCTTTGGCTTGGCGATATTCAACATCCTCAATTCCCCCAAACTCTCAAAACTTGGCATCAAATTGCCGCCGACCGTCTCAAATTATCTGGCTGGTTGTTTACCTGTTCTTAATTTAGGCGATTTAAGTTACTTAATATTGTCTTCTTAAATATGGTTTTGTACTCCCTTAACAAATCTTTATTATATTCCGAGAAATATTAATTTTTCGATTTTGTGCCTGCGATCGCACCAAAAATACCTCGTAAAGTTCAAATCAAGCTTGACAGGAACCAAAAAATATGATAAATATTTTTACTTGGGGGCAGTTTAAGCAACAACTCCACAAAAGTAATGAATTGCCTGAAAATCACTATTTAAAAGCCTCTCAGAGTTAAGCTCCTCAGTACAAGGGTGAGTGGGAAGTAATAAATAATTAAGTAGTAACCTAGTAACCTGGTTAAACCCCGATTAACCTCTGTATCTTTATACAGGGATCGGTTTGTTTTAGCTGTGCTAAAATCAGCGTACCGGCACGACGCAGGTGATGGGAAAACTGCCATATGTTTGAACGCTTCACAGAAAAAGCCATTAAGGTTATCATGCTCGCCCAAGAGGAAGCTCGAAGGTTAGGGCATAATTTTGTCGGTACCGAACAAATCCTCCTGGGTTTGATTGGTGAAGGTACCGGAGTAGCAGCAAAAGTACTGAAATCGATGGGTGTCAATCTCAAAGACGCTCGGATTGAAGTAGAGAAGATCATAGGTCGAGGCTCAGGCTTTGTAGCTGTGGAAATTCCGTTTACGCCACGGGCAAAGCGCGTTCTGGAACTCTCTTTGGAAGAAGCGCGACAGTTGGGGCACAACTATATTGGCACCGAACATCTGTTGTTGGGCTTAATCCGAGAGGGAGAAGGAGTAGCAGCCAGAGTCTTAGAAAATCTTGGGGTTGACTTATCTAAAGTCAGAACCCAGGTGATTCGGATGTTGGGTGAAACTGCTGAGGTGACACAAGGCGGTCCATCCAGCCGTACCAAAACCCCGACGCTGGACGAGTTTGGTTCAAACTTGACCCAAATGGCTGCTGACGGCAAGCTTGACCCAGTGGTGGGACGTGCTAAAGAAATTGAGCGGGTAATTCAAATTCTTGGTCGCCGGACAAAGAATAACCCAGTATTAATCGGTGAGCCAGGGGTTGGTAAAACGGCGATCGCCGAAGGTTTGGCATCGCGCATCTCCACCAAAGATATCCCCGATATCCTGGAAGATAAGCGTGTAGTCACCTTAGATATTGGTTTGCTGGTCGCAGGAACCAAATATCGAGGCGAATTTGAAGAACGCCTGAAGAAAATCATGGATGAGATTCGTCAGGCAGGAAATGTAATTTTAGTAATTGATGAGGTTCACACCTTAATTGGTGCAGGAGCCGCCGAAGGGGCAATTGATGCAGCAAATATCCTTAAGCCAGCTTTGGCGCGGGGAGAGTTGCAATGTATTGGGGCGACAACGCTTGACGAGTACCGCAAGCACATCGAACGCGATGCAGCCCTAGAGCGGCGTTTCCAACCAGTAATGGTAGGCGAACCCTCGGTAGATGAAACGATAGAAATTTTGTACGGTTTACGCGATCGCTACGAACAACACCACAAGCTGAAGATTTCCGATGAGGCTTTGGTGGCTGCTGCGAAGCTATCCGACCGTTATATATCCGACCGTTACCTTCCCGACAAAGCAATCGACTTAGTTGATGAAGCTGGTTCGCGGGTACGTTTAATTAATTCCCAATTACCTCCAGCAGCGAAAGAGCTAGATAAAGAACTACGTCAGATTCTTAAAGAAAAAGACGATGCAGTTCGTTCGCAAGATTTCGACCGTGCTGGAGAATTGCGCGATCGCGAAATGGAAATCAAAGCCGAAATCCGGGCGATCGCTCAAAACAAAGCCACCGCAACCAAGACCGAAGGTGGGGATGAACCTGTAGTTACAGAAGAAGACATCGCCCACATCGTCGCATCTTGGACGGGTGTACCTGTCAACAAGCTGACCGAATCCGAATCGGAGAAGCTGTTGCACATGGAAGATACCCTACACCAGCGACTCATTGGTCAAGAAGATGCTGTTAAAGCAGTTTCGCGAGCAATTCGCCGTGCCCGTGTAGGTCTAAAAAATCCTAATCGACCAATTGCTAGCTTTGTTTTCTCCGGTCCTACCGGGGTTGGTAAAACCGAATTAGCAAAATCCTTAGCTTCCTACTTCTTCGGTTCTGAAGAAGCCATGATTCGCTTAGATATGTCCGAGTACATGGAACGCCACACCGTCAGCAAGCTGATTGGTTCGCCTCCAGGCTACGTAGGATACAACGAAGGCGGTCAGTTGACCGAGGCAGTACGCCGTAGACCATACACAGTTGTGCTTTTCGATGAAATCGAAAAAGCTCACCCCGATGTATTTAATATGCTGCTGCAAATCTTGGAAGACGGTAGATTAACGGATGCAAAAGGTCGTACCGTAGACTTCAAGAACACCTTATTGATTTTGACCTCGAACATTGGTTCTAAGGTAATCGAAAAAGGTGGTGGTGGTATTGGTTTCGAGTTTGCCGAAGACGCAAGCGAATCCCAGTACAACCGAATTAAGTTCTTGGTTAACGAAGAACTCAAAAACTACTTCCGTCCTGAGTTCCTCAATCGTCTTGACGAAATCATTGTCTTCCGTCAACTTAATAAAGCCGAAGTTACGGAAATCGCCGATATCATGCTCAAGGAAGTCTTCGGACGCTTGGGTGAAAAAGGCATCACGATGGAAGTTACAGACCGCTTCAAGGAGCGTCTGATTGTAGAAGGGTATAATCCTAGCTACGGAGCTAGACCACTACGTCGGGCAATTATGCGATTATTAGAGGATAGCTTGGCTGAAGAAATTCTCTCAGGTCGGGTTAAAGAAGGTGATATTGCCGTTGTTGACGTAGATGAGAACAATAATGTTGTTGTTCGTCCTGGGGAACGTCCTGAACCACCAGTTTTGACTCCAGCTGGGGAATAGTTAGTTAAGTCAAATAAAATTCTGGATTTTAGATTAAATCTGAAATCTTGAAAGCAAAAAAGAAGCGGTAAAGTTTAAAACACTTTACCGTTTTTAATGACAAAAGCATTTGTCTTTTTTGGAGAGAATTTGCGAGAACAAAACCCTCTAGATTTCAATCTCTTGTTCAATATATTTTTGTACTAAAGGTACTTGGAAGCAGACATTTTGATAGAGCAAATCCTGAGAACATTCGCTGCTTGCTTCCAGAATTTCTTTTTTAATTAGCCAACGCACGACTTTATTATCTAGAGGTGCTAGGTGTTGGTTTTGGATTATACGCTGGAGAACATCTTGTTCTTCAGGCTGTAAAACTTTCCATAATTCTTGAAAGTAGGATTTTCCCCGTTCCAACACTTTCGGAATGGATTTTGTCACATCGTCTACAGTTGCGGTGGTAGTTTTAGGAAGTCGATTTTCCGTCCGAATGTAGTGATTGAGCAATTCGATAATTTGATAGCAGACTAACTGTACCAAATAGGGATGACAGCGAGTTAATCTAATGATTTCGTCCACAGCAGTAGGTTCGTAGATATTGTCGGGAAAATCCTCCACAGGACGTTCGATTAATTCCCGTGCTTCCGACTCCTGTAGATAGTCTAACTGGATCGAAATAGTGTTAATGAGGTAATCGTTCCAGTAATCGGGAAATTCATGGTGGAGATGGGAAGCGCTAAATAATACAATCCACTGCTGACTATGTTGGATAATCGATCGCAAAAAGTTAAGTGGTGCTTTACTTCCCGTTGCTTGGATAAATTCATCCAGACGCAAAAATTCGTCTAGACAGAGGAGAAATCGCATTTTTGGGAAAGTACGCTCGATTTCTCCAAACCAGTTCTCCAGGGCTATAAATGGGTCTGTAGAAACCCGAAATATGGCTCCTGGATCGGGAAAATCCAAACGTCGGGGTAATTTTTTTGCTGCTTCAAAAATTTGTTTCGCTAGTTGTTCTGCTAAACCTGATAAAGTTGTCGCGATCGCAGCATTTTGAAAATCGACTAGCAAGGGCACCAGATTTGCTGCAACTCGATTGGGTAGATACTTTAAAGCCGAAGTTTTCCCAGTACGACGACGACCGTATAGTAATAGTACGGGAGGTTGATCGGCAAGTGCTAAATTTTCAACTTGCCGAAATATGCGATCGCGACCTTTAAAGCGTTCTTTGGCTTTCTGTGGGTCTAAAGCATTACCAGCAATATAAACTTGGCGAATTTCAGCTTTGATTAAAGCTAATTCTTTTAAATTAGGTTTGGCAGTCTCCAAAATACTCAGCCAATGTTGGATAATACTGCCAAAAATTCTGGCAAGATTTGCGTTTTTGCCATCTTCTAAATTCCTACATAATTGACGTAATTTAAAAATTGGATCGTCAAGTGATTTGTATTTGCTATAGGGAGAAGTTGCTTCCATTGATGCCTTTAAATCTTGGCTAACATCTAGCAACTGGGGTAACACCAAACCAAGTGGATTTGGTAATGGTCGAGGAATCCAATTTAGTTGATTATTAATTTCTACTATTTCTTCTAAAGTTTTACATTTTTGGAGTTTATTTATTGCTATTTTCTGAATGGCTTGATTGGCTAGTTTTTGTTGATTTGTACAGTTTAAAAGGTAATTAATTGTCTCGCGGGCAGCAGTGGGATTCTCATGATGTGCTTCTACAATTATTTGCGATATAAAAGGTAAAGATATTAAGATTCGTTGATTAAATCGAGGTGGTAAATAAGTCAACCATTTGGCTTTATTACCCTTTCTCGATAGCAGATAAATTGTGAATATCCAAAGTAATTCCACCAATGAGAATAATAGAGGAATTGCCAAAAAGGTAATGATAAAAGCCACACGTAAATCTGTAATTGATGCCACTAAGCAGACCAATAGCCACATCATCCCCAAATTCATTCGTGATGCCACACACAAAGCTAGAACTAATGACATTCCAACATGAAAACCCGGTCCCATACCCAGTTCCATATTTAAAGCAACAACCAAACCACCAGCTAAAAGCCAAAGCTTAGTTAAGAATGGAGGAAGTTGTTTGATTCCACCACCAAAAGGAATGCTAACCAAAAACCAGATTGGTTGCTGAAACCAACTTAATCGCTTTTGATGACCCTGAAAAGCCAGATATAAACCAATTAACCACCCTAGTAGCGCTGACATAATTGACACCCAACTAATATCCAAAAAGTTGGGATCTCTTTGTACAACTTGATGAAAAGCAAATAAAATAATTGGAATAGGAGCAACGGCAGTTAATATCCAAACTTGCCATGCATAGCGTTGAAGTTGAGGATTATTCGGGAAATATTTTCTAAATTTGAAAGGGTTATCTTGTGGCTTTAGTTCTGGGTGAATTTCCCGCAACCACCTGGAAAATGTATAGGGTTTGAAATAAGCCCAAAACAGCAAATGTACACATTCATTCACATAATCTCTGATACTAAAAACAGATATTTGTGCCATGACTAATCCCTATTTTTTTCGATTTCGGCTCGATAGTTTCTGGAAAAATTCCTTTAGTTCTTCCCAAGGCAAAGCTTTCTTAATAATTTTGCTGACAAATGCCAGAAAATCCTTCCAAGACAATTTTCCCGTAACAAATAAAATCGGCAAAGCCAGAACTATAATGCCGATTAATACTTTGGCAATATCATCGAGAACATTTCCGATCGCTAATGGAGTACCTAAAAGCTCTTTAATCGGAGGAATGGCAAATATCCCACCTTTTGTCCAATAAATTATTGCCAAAATTAGAACGATTAACCCAATAACTAATAAAAGCCATTGCCACCAATACTGAGAAAAACGTTTAATAAATCTCGATCGCGATTTATTAATTTGTTGCTCAAATTTCTTTCTTGCCCATTTTATATCCTGACCATTTTGCTGTGCTTCATATAAACATAAACCAGCTAATTGCAACAAATAAGGATTGCGTTTACCCCATTGCTGGGCATAATTCTGCTCGTCTAAACTTAATGCAGGTTGTTTGCCTTGATTAGTATTAATTGTTAAACGTGTCAGTGCGATCGCTTCATCTATTGTCAACTCCCTGAGTTCGATTGTGTGACCCAAATTAAAAAAGCCAGAGACAAATCGATGTTCTTCACCATGAATTTCCAGAGGTTTGCGTGACACAATTACCAGCATGATGGCGTTATTGTCCATCATTGCTCGTAAGCTATCATAAAATCCATTGTCGAATTCTTGAGGATACTTAAACAAACTGTCAAAATCATCTAAGCAGAGAACTGGCAGCAACCCCTGCTCCTTAAATTGAGCGATCGCTTCCGAAAATGCCAAACGGTCAACAGGAATTTTACTTAAACCCTCAACTAAGCTTGTTTTTTTTGCCACAGCATCACTATCAAGCAACTCTTCGACTACTGCTTGATAAAAATTATTTTCCCGTTGACATCTGGCAAGCTGTAACGAGAGATAAATTACAACGTAGTTACTATGATTTAATACTCGTTGCTTCCAAGTCCGAAAGAAATAATATAGTAAAGATGATTTTCCGATCCGTCTGTCCCCAACAAGGTTTACACTTGTTGGTTGATCACCACTCATTAAACCCGCGATCGCTCTCAATTCCTCTTCTCGACCAACAAACTTTTGCAAGTCTTGCAATCTCGCACCAGCAACAAAAGGGTTGGAAGGAGACATTATTTCCTAGTCTAATTTGTCACCTTGATACTAGCAAAACACTTGGAATTGATGTGTTAAAAAAAATACATCAACCATGATTTAGTGATGGGACAAAAGGGATGTAACGAAAAAGTAAAAAAGATACAAGCGTACTTTAAACTTCAAAAAAATCAAAGTATGCTTTGCAATTATGTAAATGAATTCAGAGTAATATGGCTTCCCAGGAAAACAATGCAAAAGACACTTCAAACTCGTCGCAGTTATGGCGGAATATCCGTGAAAATGTCACACTAGTTGCGATCGCGCTTTTACTAGCTTTCCTAATTCGCACTTTTATTGCCGAACCTCGCTACATTCCTTCACCGTCGATGGTACCGACTTTATCTGAAGGAGATCGACTAGTGGTGGAAAAAATATCTTATCATTTCAAGCAGCCCCAATTTGGCGACATCGTTGTATTTAACCCCCCATTAGAACTACAACGTCAAAGGAAAATAGACAAAGACCAAGCTTTTATTAAGCGTATTATTGCTACACCAGGTGAAACAGTTAGCGTCAAAGAGGGTAAAGTTTATCTAAATGGGCAACCCATCCCAGAAAACTATATAGCCGAACCACCAAATCAACCATTTCCAGAAGTCAAAATTCCCCCCAGCCAATTTTTTGTGATGGGAGACAACCGCAACAATAGTTACGATTCCCGTTACTGGGGATTTGTGCCCAGGGAAAATATTATTGGTAGAGCCGTATTTCGGTTTTTTCCTATCAATAAAATTGGGAATATTTAGCGCAATTTAGTTATAAGAATTAAGTCATAAGTCAGAATACAGGGGTCAGAATGTAGGGATTAGAATGTAGGAATCAGAATGTAGGAATTAGAATGTAGGAGTCAGAATACAGGAATCAGAATTTTCTTTACTTACTGCTAACTCCTGACTGCTGACTCCTGACTGCTGACTCCTGACTGCTAACTCCTGACTGCTAACTCCTGACCACTGACTTCTCACTCCTATCAATCTCAAAATTTTAAATAATACATCAACTGAGCTAACAAATCACCCGATAAATTTAAACGTTTTTGAAAATCAACAATATCCCGATATAATCCATTTTCCAAACGATTTGTTACCACCGCTTCAGCTAATAGTAAATCTATAAACGGAACATTTGCGATCGCGTCAACAGTTGCAGTATTAATATTAATAAATTTTGTGGTAATTTCTATCGCTTCGTCATCATAAAAACTAAAAGTAAGTATTGCTTGAAAATACTCAAACCTGCCTGGAGATACACTTAACGCGGCGGCAATATCTTCAAGACAGTAAAATTTGACACCAGAACGTGAAAGCTCAACTAGTGTCCTTGCTTGATGTATGGATAATCCCGGCAAACGCAGCCAATCGTCAACAGTAGCATTATTAGCATCAATACGGATACCTAATTGAGATGCGATCGCGATTTCTTCTGCCGACTGAAAGCGGTAATATGGGTCACTCAATATTTGATTTCGTAGTTTCTGCAATCTTGGATTAAATCGAAACATAAAAGTTAGGAGTTAAGAGCTAAAATTTAAAAGTAAAAATTTGTCGGTTTATAATCGTAATTTTCAATTTATGAATCATAAATTAGCACCACAAATCATATTTACGAAAGATTAGGAAACGTTTGAAATTCCTAAATCATCACTCTTAATTCCTAACTCGTAATTAAATATGGTCTAACAACTGACGACGCTTTTGCTCAAATTCGTATTCCGTAATTAAACCATCCTGACGTAAAGTATCCAACTCTCGTAAAGCATCTGCAATTGAAGCAACTTGCTTACCCGCAGCTTGAGAAATTTTTGCCGATTTGCCTAAATTGAAATTTTGGTCAAAAGTATCTTCATCTTGTGCCAAAAACCAAACTCCTTCAATTGCACTCGCTACCTTGGGAATTGGTGTCCAAGAAAGTAAGACGTAAATGATACCCCACAAGGGCTGACCTAAATAGAATTTATGTAACCCAGAAATTGTTAGCGTTCCACTAAAAGCTAAAACGGCAGCAATACTGCGGCTTTTGTGTTGATTTTTAAACATAATTCAAATAAATTTTAGTGCTAGCAGAGTGACTCGTTTGATAAAATCCGATCGGGAACACCAAAATAAATTATTCAAGATTTTAATAGATAGTAACTCACGGTTCGCCCATTTTAAATTGAGTTAGGAAAAAGCCAAACGATTTAATCAGGTTTCTACGCTTTGATTCAAATGTACTCTCGTCCTGATTTTATGCGATACTCCGGAGGAGTGGTCTTTGACCATCGCATAAAAATAGAGTTTTTAGAGCAGGATGGTAGTTCAAGATAAATTTAGAAAAATGGCTCAAACTATTACGACACCGTGATTTTCTGCTTTTTGCCAATTTCTCTAACTCCAAAAAAAAATGAGGGAACCGGGAGTATTAAGGTACGTTGAGATAAAAAGAGAATTAAATGCGTTGAAGACATTCACCCATCCCCCATCTGTCTGTCAATCTCCACCAATCAATTTTAACTCTTTCCCCTTTCCCCTCCTGCTGTTCAAGTCAAGTGTTGAAATCTCGGTAAAAAACCGTACTCAAACCGCAACTTCCCAAAATATCTCCCTGGATTAGAATAAAACTAGAGGCGAAAGTATGAAAGTCACTGAGAAAATAACTCAGTCCAGTGGGAGCAACATGGGATTCTTTGACTCTGACATTATCCAACAGGAAGCAAAACAATTATTTGAAGATTATCAAGCACTTATCAAGCTTGGTAATGACTATGGAAAATTCGATCGCGAAGGCAAAAAACTATTCATCGAGCAAATGGAAGCAATGATGGAGCGCTACCGTATCTTTATGAAGCGGTTTGAGCTATCCGAAGATTTCATGGCTCAAATGACGATGGAACAGCTAAAAACGCAACTCGGTCAATTTGGGGTGACTCCACAACAAATGTTTGACCAAATGAATATGACTTTGCAGCGCATGAAAACTGAATTAGAAAAGCAGAAGTAAGGAATTGGTTGGGAGTTAGGAGTTAGAAATTAAAAGTTCAAAGATTAATTAGCTTGATTTAAAAAAACAATTTAACTCAAAAGTTCGTAATTCATAACTACTCTGTGCAGACGCGATGTATCGCGTCTCTACACTCATAACTCCTAATTCCTAACTCAAAACTCCTAACTCCTCTACTCTCCTTTGGGACGGGGGAACTGCGAAGTAGACTTGAAGTTTTCCGCAGGTACATCTTTTAGTGCCCGTCTCATAAAATCAGCCCAAATCGGGGCTACAGTCACACCACCTGTAGCTCCACTTGCTAATTGTTTGTTATCATCTCGACCGATCCAAACTGCTGTTGTTAGCTGCGGTACAGTTCCCACAAACCAAATGTCTTTTTCTGAAGATGTGGTTCCCGTTTTTCCAGCAGCAGGACGACCGATCGCAGCATTTTTACCAGTACCCTCATTAATTACTGAACGCATGGTGTCAATAGTTGCGGCAGAAGCCCAAGGGTCAAGCACCAACTGGGGTTTGGGTGTATTATCAAGCAATACATTACCACTACTATCTGTGACGCGGACAATTACAGTTGCGGGAGATTGCCAGCCATAATTGGCAAAAGTAGCATAAGCACTAGCCATTTCCAGAGGTGTTAAACCGATCGCACCTAAAGGTAATGAAGTGACGGGTTCCATTGGACTGGTGATTCCCAAGATGCGACAAGTCTCCACAACCTTGTTCATCCCAATTGCTTTACCAATTTTAATTACGGGAATGTTACGCGATTGTGCTAAAGCGTAACGAATCGACATGGAACCACCGAAACTACCATCGTAGTTACGGGGGTAATACATATTATCGCCATCACGGTAGCCAACGGGAGAATCTACAACCGTGGAGGATGGGCTATATTTTCCTGTCGCAAAGGCAGCATAATAAACAAACGGTTTAAACGAAGAACCAGGCTGACGTAAAGCTTGGGTTGCCCGGTTAAATTCACTGGTTTTGGCATCAACACCACCCACAAGAGCCTTAACATAGTGGGTGCGGGGGTCTATTGCCACCAATGCCATTTGGTTTTTGTATAGACCTTGACCAAGCAGGCGATTGTGCCACTTAGTGACAGTTTCCTCAGCCATACGTTGAAAATCACTATCTATAGTGGTTTGCACCCGCATCCCACCTTTGAGAAGTGCCTCACGACCAAATTTTTTCGCCAATTCCGCCGACACAGCATTGGTAACAAAAGGTAAAGCACTTCCTTGAAATGAGCGTATTTTACCTAGCTTAATTTTTTCTGCTAGAGCCGCATCGTTTTGTTCTTGAGTAATCCAACCCAGAGTCAGCATCCGCGACAACACAATCCTCTGCTGTTCCTTGGCTTTTTTGGGATGGACAAAAGGACTATAATCTTCGGGGGCTTGAATTAAAGCAGCCATCATTGCCGACTCAGCCAAGGTCAAATTTTCTGCACCCTTGTTAAAATAGCTGCGTGCAGCAGTTTGTACCCCATAATTATTGTGACCCCAATACACTTGGTTGAGGTACATCTCAAAAATTTGGTCTTTGGAAAGAATTTGTTCGAGACGGATAGCTAATACAGCCTCAGCAATTTTCCGGGTGAAATCACGACGACGAGATAGAAATAGGTTTTTGACCAACTGCATGGTGACAGTTGAACCACCTTCCCGCACATTCCCCGACTTTAAGTTGCTTGCGATCGCACGTCCTACACCTTTGGGGTTTATACCGTGGTGGAAATAAAAATCCGCATCTTCACTTGCCAATACAGCACGTTTGAGTTCGGGAGAAATGCGATCGAGGGGAACGACTTCGCGGTTTGCTTCCCCGTGGATACTCGCGAGAAGTTTGCCTTTAACGTCGTAAACGTAAGTAGTTTCAGAGGGGAAAAAGTTGCGTAGCTGTCTGACATCAGGCAGATTACGGAAACTAATCGCTAAACCTACTAGCCCTCCGGCTACAATAGAACTTGTCAGCATGGTAATGGCTAAAAGGGTACCGCCAGTCACCTGACCAACTCCCTTTACAAACTCCAAACCAGATGTAGTCTGACCTCGGTTTTTTTTATCTTCAAAAGTCCTAGACGACACGGCGATTTCACTTCCTCACTTGTATATATAAGTGTAATTTCTTGGACGAAGCAGGGCGGTTGATTTTTTGGGTTGATTTTTTGGGTTGATTTTTTGTAATTATATTAGTTTGGCAGATGAACTCTTAGACAAAATTAATAGTGACTATAACCAATCCGACTTCTTTTGTGCAAAACAGTACCAACAATCTAGCTCACAATCAACTTTCCAGTATGACGCATAATTTATCGTGGTTGCGTCGCGGAACCACAGAAATTTTTCCAGAGGTAATCGATTCTAACAGCGAAAACGATAATCTTGAGGTCTTGTTGGCGAAAATCGACCGTCCTTTAAGGATAAAATTGGGTATTGACCCAACTGGCGCTGATATTCATCTTGGTCATAGCATACCTATGCGGAAATTACGAGCTTTCCAGGATGCAGGACATACGGCTGTTTTGATTATTGGTGATTTTACCGCGAGAATTGGCGACCCCACCGGGAAATCGGACGTGCGACGACAATTGACAGAAGCAGATGTTCGGCAAAATGCCAAAACCTACCTCGAACAAATACGTCCAATTTTAGATTTTGATACACCCGGACGTTTAGAAATCCGTTATAACTCGGAATGGCTTTCTCCGCTAGGTTTAGACAAAATTTTAGAGCTATTGTCCACGATGACTGTTGGACAAATGCTGGAGAAGGAAGGGTTTGATTTACGTTATCAGGCACAAAACCCGATTTTTCTTCATGAATTTATGTATCCTTTGATGCAAGGTTATGATTCGGTAGCGGTTGTTGCAGATGTGGAATTGGGTGGCACTGACCAAAAATTTAACATTGCCCTGGGTCGGGATTTACAGCGTCATTTTGGGCAGAAACCTCAGTTTGGCTTGCTATTACCAATTTTGATTGGTACTGATGGCGTGCAGAAAATGTCGAAGTCTCTGAGTAATTACGTAGGTTTGGCAGAACATCCAAATCAAAAATACCAGAAGTTACAGGCAATTCCTGACAATTTATTAGAGCAGTATTTTGAATTATTAACAAATTTACCTTTGGATGGTTTGCCCGATGATGGACGGGAAAAACAGAAAATGTTGGCTTGGGAAGTTGTCAAGCAGTACCACGGTGAAGCGGCAGCCATAGAAGCGAAGAAAGCGGCAGAATCAGCAGGTCAAGAGGGAGATATTCCCGAATTTTCACTCTCAGGTGTCGAGTTTCCGGCAAGATTAGTACAAATCCTCAAAGATAGCGGTTTATCTGAAAGTAACAAGGAAGGTAAACGCAAAATTCAAGAAGGAGGAGTTCGTCTGGATGGGGAAAAAATGACCGACGGGGAAATGGTTTTTTCAAATCCCGAAGAAATTAAAGGTAAAGTTTTACAACTTGGGAAAAAGAAGTTTCTTCGCTTAATCCCTTAGAAATTGGTGAGTCTGGTAATTACCAATCCCCAATTACCAATCCCCAATTCCCAATCCCCAATTCCCAATGCCCAATCCCCAATTCCCAATCCCCAATGCCCCATAACAAAATTATTGTTCCCCTAGATGTCGCGACTGTTGAAGATGCGATCGCACTCCTTAACCAGCTCCCCGAAGTCACTTTCTGGAAAGTTGGTTTGGAACTTTTTACGAATACAGGACCAAAAATTATCGAAGTTCTCAAATCTCGCCAAAAACGAATTTTCCTTGATTTGAAGTTCCACGATATCCCCAACACTGTTGCTGGTGCTTGTCGCGCTGCATCCCGCTACGGAGTCGATTTACTGACAATTCACTCCACCAATGGACGCGATGCTCTCAAAGCTGCCGCAGAAGCAGTGCAGGAAGGTGCTAGCCAAGCTGGTGTTAAACCACCCAAATTAATCGCCATTACCTTGCTTACTAGCATTTCCTCCCGTCAGCTAGCATTCGACTTGCAGGTTCCTCTCGAATTGCCTGAATATGCCCTAAAGATGGCACTCATGGCGAAAGAATCGGGTTTAGATGGTGCTGTATGTTCGCCTCAAGAAGTGGCACAACTACGCCCCAACTGTGGCGACCATTTTCTGCTAATATGCCCTGGTGTACGTCCTGAGTGGGCAGACAAAGGCGACCAAAAACGCACTTTTACACCAGTCAAAGCAATCCAAGCCGGAGCTAACTATCTCGTCATCGGTCGTCCCATCACTGCTGCTGAGAATCCTGCGATCGCCTGGAAGAAAATTTGCGAAGAGGTCAAAAATCTCACATGAAGTCAACTGGCTTATGGCTCGTGTTTTGTGGTTTTTGGCTTGCTGTACAAAGTGTTAACCCATCACTTGCAGTTGATAAAATCCTATTTGAGAAAAAAACTCGAAACAATCAAACATATTGCTCCGAACAAAAAATAGAAGCGGTCATAACTTATCTTTTGCGCGATTTACCTAGCTACGCTAATCGTGCTAGTCAACGCGCTCGTCGCCTCACTCGCAGAGGTGATACTTTTAGCTATACGATCGCAGCAGGAAAACCAGAATTTCAGCCTTTACCGTTGAACCCGAATACTACGAGTCTCGATACTACAAAAACTCTTTCGGAAGGGGTTGAGCAAGTATTTTTCACGACTTTAGAGCGTCAGTATACTGCTGGTAAATCTGTAGAATTGCAACAATTCCACTGGTTATTGCTGACAAAAACGGGTAACGGTTGGCGTAAGGTGATGATGTTTTCGCAAATCGGCTCATTTCCGGTGACAAAACAGCCTGTAAGTCCCCCCCGTGAAAGTAGCAATGGTGTGGTGGCACAAGCGATTGATGCTTGGTTGCGCGATTGCCAAGCTGGAAGTATAAGAATCGGTTTTAAGTGATGCTGAAGATAAAGACAAGAAAATTATTAAATTAAAGTCCTCTTTTAGAGGACTTTGTTACCAGCTTCGATAATCACAATTGATTTCCTAAGCATCTACCGCATATCCAGGAATGCGATCGCTATAATCAATTTCTTTTCCTGTAAGATTTTTTGCCAAATTATCAAAAGAATCTGAAGCCCAGTTACGTTGGTGAATGGGCTTTCTTTGCTCACCCATAAAGTACGCTAATGTACCCAATACAGAAGCTGCAACCCAAGCAACTACGAATAATGCAATCAATGTAATCATAATAGTTATTTCCCGTGCGAACTTTTGTTACTTTATGTAAACAAGTGTAAAGGTTTATTTACATAACAGCAATATCTACTCGGTGTGTGCTAACCGATGAAGATAGTGCGGTATACCGTACTCAAGAAAGCAAGCTACCCGATGACTTACAGCAGAAGTCAGAAGTAAAACAGTTTTATGTATGGCTTTTAGATTGTCTGGCTGTACCTTATATAATTACAATCTGCTGTAGTTATAAATTTTCTTCTCTTTCTCTACTTGTCCTCGACTTTACTTACCTCCTGACTCTTACCTCTTATCTCCTGATTCCTGACCTCGTTTTTCAGTAAATTTGTATAACTAGAGTCGAAAAGCAGCCCCATTAAGAGCTAAAATCGGTAGAATTTAGTTAAATTGTATTTACGATTACAAAAAATTGTTAAACACAAAGAATAGTACAGAATTTCCAGGCTTGATATCCAAACTGGATAGTGGTTTGACATTAATTCATCAAGAAATACCCACAACACCTGTTGTTGTAGCAGATATATGGGTACGTGCTGGGAGTATTCAAGAGCCAGCATCTTGGTTTGGGATGGCTCATTTTCTCGAACATATGATATTTAAAGGAACCACCAATCTACTTCCTGGTGTGTTCGATCGCAATATCGAAAATCGTGGTGGAGTCAGCAATGCAGCGACTAGTTATGATTATGCACACTATTCCCTTACTGCTGCGGCTTCATATTTGGAAGAAACGTTACCACAGTTAGCAGATATGCTATTGAATGCGGCAATTCCCGATGATGAATTTGTACGCGAACGTGATGTGGTGTTAGAGGAGATTCGTTCTTCTTCGGATGACCCAGATTGGGTAGGATACCAGCATTTAATTAATAGTATTTACCAGCAACATCCCTATGGTCGTTCAATTTTAGGAACTGAGAACGATATTTTACAACATTCACCCTCTGCAATGCGTTGTTTTCATCGGCATCATTATCAACCGGAAAATATGACGGTGGTAGTTGTTGGTGGAATTGACAGAGAAAGTGCTTTTAAGTTAGTAGAAAAAACTTTTAATGTTCCCAAGTTATCATTAAATAAAAATAATTGTATTTGTCCGCAAAGAGAGAAAGTTGTGGAACCTTTTATTGCTGGGATTCGTCGCCAAGAAATTTCTTTACCCAGGCTAGAGACAGCACGGTTGATAATGGGGTGGATTGCACCGGGAATTGAACAGCTAACTGTTGCTTATGGTTTGGATTTACTTTCGGTATTGTTGTCGGAAGGGAGAACATCACGTTTGGTACGTAGTTTGCGTGAGGAAGAACAATTAGTGCAGGGTATTTGTAGTAATTTTTCGCTGCAAAAAGAATCGAGTTTATTTACTATTACTGCTTGGTTAGAACCAGAACATTTAGAAAGAGTTGAATCTTTAATTTGTTTGCATTTGCAAGATTTATTGAAGAATGGGATTACCGAGCAAGAGTTAACACGTTGTCAGAGATTGTTATGTAATGATTATGCTTTTTCAACTGAGACTCCCAATCAAATTGCTGGACTTTATGGTTATTACAATACAGTTGCTCAAGCTGATTTAGCGATTGCATATCCACAAAATATTTTGTCATTTGATGTCCATGAATTGCAAAAATTGGCGCAAGATTTTATTTCACCTCATCAATATGCTGTGACTGTTTTAAAGCCGGGTTGATAATCAAAAATATTCAAGGAATAAACCGCCATAGATGCAAAGAACGCCAAGGTGAGAGGATAGAGAAATTATAAGTATTAGTAATTAATTATTCACAAATTAAAATGACACAATCGATCGGTAAATCCCAAGTTAATCGCACAGTATTAAATAACGGTATTGTAGTGTTGGTGACAGAAAATCCGGCTGCTGATATTGTGGCTGCACGAATGTTTTTGCGTGCGGGAAGTTGCTATGAAAAACCAGAAAAGGCTGGTTTAGCGCATTTGCTGTCAACTGTAATGACAAAAGGTTGCGGGAACCCGAAAAATAGTGGCAGCAAAACTCTGACCAGTATGGAAATAGCCGAAGCGGTAGAATCGTTTGGTGCAAGTTTGGGTACTGATAGCAGCAGCGATTATTTTGTGGTGTCGGTAAAGACTGTCACAGATGATTTTCCAGAGGTTTTAGGATTGGCAGGGAGCATTATGCGGTTTCCGACTTTCCCCGAACTCGAAGTCGAACTCGAACGAAGATTGGCACTACAAGATATACGATCGCAAAAGGAGCAACCTTTTAGCGTTGCCTTCGAGCAGTTGCGGAAAGCAATGTACCAAAATCATCCCTATGCAATGTCTGGTTTGGGGGATGAAACCACAATGGGTAATTTAACTCGTGATGATTTGGTTGAATTTCACCAAACTTATTTTCGTCCCGATAGTTTAGTTATTAGCATTGCAGGTCGGATTGACTGCGATCGCGCTGTAAAATTAGTCGAAGATATTTTTGGCGATTGGCAACCACCGATTAATCAACCTTTGCCACAGACAAGTTTTCCTGAAGTTGGGGCATTAAATGCTTCTAGGATTGCACCTCGTACTTTTGCGACACCTCAAAACACGCAACAATCAATATTAATGTTGGGTTATTTAGTTCCATCGGTACATTCCTCCGATTATGCTGCGCTCAAATTATTATCTACATATTTGGGAAATGGACTTTCAAGTCGTTTATTTATCGAACTGCGGGAAAAACGCGGTTTAGCTTACGAAGTTTCTGCACTTTACCCAACCCGATTATTATGTGCTTCTTTCGTTGTGTATATGGGAACCGCTCCAGAAAACACCGAAACAGCGCTTGCTGGATTGCAAACCGAAGTCGATTTACTTAGCGCTGTAAAATTAGAACCGGATTCACTCCAAGCTGCAAAAAATAAGATATTAGGTCAGTATGCACTAGGTAAACAAACTAACGCCCAACTGGCACAAATTTATGGTTGGTATGAGATATTAGGGTTGGGGATTGGCTTTGACAAAGGCTTTCAAGATGCGATCGCAGTAGTCACGGCAGAAGAAACACTAGATGCTGCGTGTAAATATTTACGGGAACCTTACATATCGCTAGTAGGTCAACAAGAAGCGATTGGGAGAGTAATTGAATCCTGAATCCTGAATCTTGAATCCTGAATCCTGAATTCTGAATCCTGAATCCTGAATCTTGAATCTTGAATCTTGAATCCTGAATCCTGAATTCTGAGGGAAAAACACGATATATGGCATTTATATATTCCTAATTCCTAATTCAATACTCTTCTTGTCACGGTTGTGTATAGCACATCCGCGATCGTACTATTAGCAAGAGAAATTCCGGGGGCAAATCCATGAAAGACAATGATAGGGTAAGTATATTTAATTACCTCAAGTCATTCATCTCTTTTCGCTTCTTCAATCAAAACAAGCTTTACTGCCTACTAGTGTGTTCTTCTGCACCTTTACTTGTTGGTTCGCCATCAGTCGCTTCGGTTACAGTTACACAGCAAATTGCTCAAGCTTCCCCAACAGCTAGTTTTAGTCGTCCCAGTCTAAAAGCTGGGAGTCAGGGGGAAGCAGTGACAGAATTGCAAGCAGCATTAAAGTTACTTGGTTTTTATAGCGGTGCAGTCGATGGAAAGTATGGAGAAACAACGGTTGCAGCAGTTTCAAATTTTAAGGAATCTGCGGGTTTAGCACCAGATGGTGTGGTTGATACAGTCACTTGGCAAAAACTATTTCCCGGTCAGGGTAACATTTCAACTACCACTGCTTCATCACTACCAGCACCAACAACCAATACAACCAACACAGCAACCACAACGACTACAACAAGCATAACAAGCAATAGATTTCCGATTCCTAGCCAAAATACTCAAAATTCTACCAATTTACCCAGACCAGTAGTAGTCTCAAATTCAGACACTAAAAATTCTTTACCAAGACCAAATAATCCAACTAATACAGGAAACGCTCAACAGATAGAAACAGTGAGAGCATCTTCCATAACCCGCACGAGTACAACAAAAAAACCCCAGCAGCCAAAAGTGCAATCGCGATCGACTTCGGCACAAAATCGGAGTTCTACGTCAACAAATACTCGCACCACTACAACAAGTCGTTCGGGACGTAATAATAGTTCAACATCGACAAGTAATCGTACTGCGACGACAAGCAACCGCTCTGGACGCAGCACAGCATCAACATCAACAACTACCCGCAGTCCACGAGTCAGCCAAAACCAACAAAAACCAGGTATCCAGTATACCGCAGTTGGATTCCCGATTTTGCGCTTAGGAATGCGTGGAGATGAGGTATATGAACTGCAAAGAAGATTACAACGCTTTGGATATCTGAAAAATGACCCTGATGGTGATTTTGGTGCAGCAACCGAAACCGCAGTCAAAGCTTTACAACAACGCTTTGGTTTGGAAGCAGATGGTGTCGCAGGTGGAGAAACTTGGGAAATTTTAACCAGACGACGCAGCAATAAGTCTTAAGAAGTATGTGGGGAAGGGATAATTCGTAATTTGTAATTCGTAATTCCCAACTCCTCATTCCTAACTATTAAATCCCAAAAATTTGATTTTTTTTTAGCTTCCGGGTAAGTATCTAATATTTTTGTCAAGATAAAAGTTAACATTTAAACCATCATGAAGTTATCGTGGTATCGGTAACTTGCTTCCTGACGTTTTGGCTCAAATTTCTTTAATATGTGGCTATGCCGTTCTTCTTCCCTTATTATTAGCTGTTTGGTCGTGCTGGGCTTCAATCCTGGTAAGGCTAATACTCTTGCGTATGGTTATTCTACACCTGCGAACCTAAAATTAGTACAAGCAAATTCGACTGAATCGAGTAATCAAACAACTGATGCTCCGACTCCAAATACTGAGGCTACCACTCCAGCAACATCAACAGCAACTTCGGAAGCAAGCCCAGTATCTAAGGATAAAATAATACTTAGACCGGGGAATTACGGTGATGAAGTCAAGGAACTGCAAACCAACTTAAAACAATTGGGTTTTTATGATGGTGTAATTGACGGTGGTTACGGTGGGGGTACTCGTACTGCTGTTTCTAAGTTTCAATCTGCGAATGGTTTGGATGCGGATGGTATTGTTGGGACTACAACTAAAGTAAAAATTGAAGCTGCGATTCAAGAGAAATTACAACCAACTCCGAGTCCAAC
Organism: Calothrix sp. CSU_2_0; assembly: GCA_012034595.1. GTDB lineage: Bacteria > Cyanobacteriota > Cyanobacteriia > Cyanobacteriales > Nostocaceae > Brunnivagina. The sequence continues at coordinate 37,988 of JAAUPE010000062.1, forward strand.
TTCGACTGCATCTGCTAACTCCAATTCTGCTGGGAAACGGGGTATTTTTTGGTGGGCATTGATTGGTGTGGGAATGCTGGGTTCTGTGGGAGTTATCGCGTTTTTTATGCGTGGTTTTGGGAAGTCAAAATCCCAGGGAACAGGTTTTAAGGTTATCAATCCGCCAATATTAGAGCAGCAAACTGAGCCTAATGTTATTACTCAATATCCAAAGCACGAAGAAACTGTAATTCAAGAATTTGAAAGGGTTGTTCCCGATCGCAAAGTTGTAAATCAATATCCAACGCATGAACAAACTGTAACTTCAGGAATTCGACGAGATTCCGATCGACAAGTCGATGAATACAAGTATCCAGCGCATGAACAACTGTAACTTCAGGAAGTTCGAGAGATTC
>JAAUPE010000247.1 GCA_012034595.1 Calothrix sp. CSU_2_0
ATTGACTTTTAGGAAATGGTTTGGGAATTGGGGAATTGGGGATTGGGGATTGGGGATTGGGATTGGGGATTGGGTAGATATCCTCTTAACCCTTGCCCCTTGCCCCTTGCCCCTTGCCCTAAATTATTTAGAGACTGCTTTGATGCACTGTTCTACAAGAGGCTGAACTGTTTCAACATCTTGCCAACCGCGAATTTCTGTGACTTTCTTTTCTAAGTTTTTGTAAGTGCGGAAAATTCGGCAATCTCGTCTAATTTGTGCGGTGCTATGTCTTTGAGTGATTTCACGTGAGCATAGCGTGGATCTTTGTCGGGAACGCAAAGAATTTTTTCGTCGCGATCGCCTCCATCAATCATCTCTAACATACCGATTGGTCTTGCTGCAATCACACACCCCGGAAAAGTTGGCTCATCCATGATTACCATCCCATCTAAAGGGTCGCCATCATCAGCTAAAGTGTTGGGAACGAATCCGTAATCATAAGGATATTTTACCGAAGAATAAAGCACTCTGTCTAAGGCAAATGCGTTTAAATCCTTATCAAATTCGTACTTGTTCTTGCTCCCGCCTGTAATTTCAATTAAGACGTTAATTATACCTGGTTTTGGCTGGGCAGGAATACGGGACAAATCCACGACAAATCTCCTATGGTTATGCAAAAATTGAGCAATCAAACTGATTCCCCGTTTAGAATTTTAGGATTAATTTGTACACTATTTACTGGGAATTGGGAATTGGGGATTGGGAATTGGGGATTGGGAATTGAGAATTGGGGATTGGGAATTGGGGATTGGGAATTGCCCCTTGCCCATTGCCCTTTGCCCTTGACCTTTAAGAGTTACGATATCCGAAAAAGTTGATGCTATATTCGGTAATTTTGACTCCTGTTTCCTCTTCGATTTTACGGATCAATTCTTCGGGTAATTCTACATGCACGTCGAGGATTTGATTGGTATCTAGGCAATTTATGTGGCTGTGGGTATCGCTAATATTTCCATATAACCTTCCATCGCAACGCTCGACACACTCAATGATTCCCTGTGACGATAACGCTTCTAAGTTCTGATAAACTGATGTGTGACCGATACCTTTGCCTTGATTATTTAAGCGATCGTAGATTTCACGCGCCGAAAGGTGTTCTTCAGCTTGCCACAGCAATTCTAAAATAAATCGACGTTGGCGGCTAACGCGCATACCCAGACATTGACACCGCTCTAACGCATCTTCGAGCGAACGTATAGGTTTTGATGTTGTTGATGTCGCTAAATTTTGCATATTTTAATTTGTTAACGTTTGGGTATTTTTCGCTACGAAAGTACTTTTTATGTTTTTATACAACTATTTCGCAATTAATATTAATTGTATTTCTACTTGTATTTCTACTTGTATTTCAATATTACGATGCCCTTTGCCATAGCTTCATTTGAGAAGTTACAAGTGTTAATATTCGCGCTATTAAATTAGCAAATAACAAAATTGCAGTTTGATACCTGTTATTTTTAATTCGTCCAAATAAATAACCTATCAGTTGGTTTTGCTAGTTGTATGTCTAATTCGTACTCATTACAACTTTAGCTTAAAAATTGAACAAACGTCTACCAGTAGGTAATTATCGAGTTTTTGGGTTGCAATAAAAGCTAACAAGTCCATCGATTGGACTTCAAGCATGTTTATGTTTATATGGTGATTCTCACGTGAATGTAAATCAATTTGGGCAGGTCAATTTGGGCAGGTTAATTTGGGCAGGTCAATTTGGGCAGGTCAATTTGGGCAAACAACCGTTTGCCCCTACGGTATTCTCGCTCGAACTCTCGTCACAATTGACTTTTGCTGCGAAAAACCACCCAGAAACCAAAAAAATAAACCTGAAAAATAAAGTTGCCAATACTAATGTGGGGTGACATAATGTAGGGGTCTCATGCAGCAGGGGTGTTAGCACTCAGGGGCTAAACCCATCGTAGAGGCAGCAAACCGACTCAAAACCTGCATAGCGCTTAAGTTTCATAATGATACTGTGATTTACACTGAACTTGCAAATAGCTTCAGCGAAATATTCAGTGTAATTGCGTATTCACATCAGCATTAAAAATGCTCATAATATCATCCAAAGCGACTCAGTGAAAGCTGATAAGCGAATTCCTCCCTGACAAGTCGAAAAGCCTATCAACAAAGGTGAAGGGTGAGTTAACGAGGATTAAAGATAAACGGTTACAGCCCGGAAAAATAAAGGTAAAACTAGGTAACTTTCCTTACCTTTATTTTTTTGGCTATATTTTTTTGTCTTTTTTCTGAACCTTACCTTTTACCCTTATTTCTCACCAAGCTTTTAGTGTTGCTGACTGTAAATACAACATGCGAATAAAGTTATCCAAATAGCGACGCTACAAATACATTACAAGCAGTTTTATGGAAAAATATCGATTTATTTGCAGCTTTGCAGTTTCGATAGTGCTGTGATGCAATGCGATCGCGCTTTGCGCGGTTCCCTTCAGGAACATCGCGTAAGCGACTTCTATGAGGTATCGCAATATTCAAATATCTGTTGAGTCCGCGATCGCTCTGAGGATGAGTGACTTAACAAATTAAGCTTTTTTACAAGGATAAAAATATGCAAAATAACGAATTAAACGCTCCTAATGGCAGCGTCAATGGGAATGGAAACGGCAAAGCAAAACAGCCGAAACCACCTGGAAATACTAACAACATGCCATCCCTAAGCATGGATGCACCCCGCAGCAGAAGCGAAATGACTAATAGCGATATGAATGCTGCCGATAACTACAGTGCCATGCAAAAAGTGCTTGTAGAATTGCGAGTATCTACAAACCAAGGTGTAATGGGTGTATCTGAAGGAGTTAACACCAACGTTGCCAGTTTTCAACTCGATACCAACTACGAACCAGTGCCAGTTGCTGCAACTAGTGACCTTACTCCAAGTCTTTTGGCTGCTAACGAAGAAACTTACATCATCCGTGGTGAAATCGAAGAGCGCAGTATCCGCGAACTCGAAGCACAGCCTAATGTCGTTAAAGTCTACAAAGACACCCCAATTGCAGCCTTTAATCCTACAGTTCTGGAAAAAACAACCAATGATTTAGTCAAACCAATGGATGGTGCAGGCAACTGTCCCGTCGGCACTTGCGACTGTTCCCCAACGATAGCCAAAGGCACGATCGCAGATGTGGCAAAATACTTTGGTGTAGACCAAATCTGGGCGGCTGGATTTCGCGGGCAAGGTGTTGTGGTTGGTGTCGTCGATGGTGGGATTACAGCCGAAGGTCGTAATGTAGAACCGATGGAAGGAATTCGTCGTATTCCCAATGTGATCGGTGGACCAGCAGCAGACTGGGGAACCAAAGCCCGTTCTTGGGGTGAGCATGGTAATATGTGCGCCACAGATATCTTGGGTATGGCTCCAGAAGCGAAGTTATACGACTGTCGCATTGCTGGTGGTGATTCCATCTCGAATGCAATGACTGTTTTTAACTGGGCAATCAATCAATATCGCACCGATGGTACACCGCAAATTCTTTCTAATAGCTGGGGTATTTACCAAAAAAATTGGGATGAATTTTACGCGACAAACCCCGACCATCCTTTTACCCGCAAAGTTGTTGAAACTATCAATGAAGGAATTATAGTCATATTTGCGGCTGGGAACTGCGGTAGCACCTGTCCAGCAGACCGTTGCGGTGGTGATACTGGTCAAGGTAAGAGTATTTGGGGTGCAAACGGACACCCACTAGCAATTACAGTCGGTGCTGTGAATAAAGAAGAGCAGTTTGTTGGCTATAGCAGCCAAGGACCAGCAGCACTCGACCCCAACAAACCTGATTTTTGTTCTGTAACACACTTCCGAGGTTATTTTGGCAGCGATAACGGTACTTCAGCAGCTTGTCCAATTGCAGCTGGCGTGGCAGCATTACTCAAGCAAGCAAAACCCAGCATCAAACAAGAAGAATTAAAGAATCTACTCAAGCAAACCGCAAAAAATCTGGGTGAACCTGGTTTTGACCAACATACGGGTGCGGGTGTAATTCAGCCGAAGGTTGCTTTCGATGCATTACAGCCAGATGTACCTAAGTGGGGAGAATGGGAAAGCTTGGCTGGTAATGGCTTCTCTGCCCCTGCTGCTGTTGCTTTAGGTGAAAAGAGCCTGAATGCATTTGTGATTGCTGGCGACAGTGCCCTGTATCAAAAAACATGGAATGGTACAACTTGGAGTAGCGAATGGCAGAACTTAGGTGGTTTTAGTTTATCTGCACCTGCTGCTGTTGCTGTGGGAAGTCGTATTGATAGCTTCATTATCGGACAAGAACGTTCGCTGATGCGGAAAACTTGGAATGGTACAGCTTGGGGTGAATGGGAAAACCTGGGTGGTTTCTGCAAACAAGGTATTGCAGTCACTAAGTTGGGTCAAAATCGCCAGGATGTATTTACAATTGGCGCAGATAATACCGTTTACCAAATGACTTGGGATGGTAGCGCTTGGAGTGACTGGACAAGCTTAGGTGGTTTCGGACTTTCTGCACCTGCGGCAGTCTCGTGGGGTGAAAATAGAATTGATTTGTTTGTACGCGGTAGTGACCATGCTATTTACCAAAAGTCTTGGAATGGCACAGCTTGGGGTGAATGGACAAGTTTAGGTGGTTTGTGGTTGTATGCACCTGCTGTTGCTTCTTGGGGTGCAAATCGCTTGGATGTGTTTGCAGTGGGTACAGATAATGCTGTTTATCGCAAATATTCCGATGGTGTTACCTGGAGTACCTGGGAAAAAATCGGTGGTACGAGTATTTCGTCACCAGCTGCGGTTTCCCGTGGTGCGAATAAGTTAGATGTGTTTGTGGTGGGTGGTGATAATTCGATTTACCACAATTCTCTAGGTTAATTCGACGGAACCTGGATTTTGGGCAAACATAAACCTGGATTTTGGGTAAACATAAATCTGGATTTTGGGCAAACATAAACCTGGATTTTGGGCAAACATAAACCTGGATTTTGGGCAAACAACCGTTTGCCCCTACGGAATAATTTTGAAGGATGGGTGGGTGGGCTTGTGATGTGTGTGGTGTGAGAAGTGTCGGGCAAACACCTGTTTGCCCATTATTTAATCCTAGTTTCTGGCTTTGAATTCCTTGTATTCCCTATTAGTGAATTGGCTTGAAACTCCTGATAGTTAGATTTTCCCTGTTTTTTAGTGACTTTGGCTTTCCCTAATTTCCTAAAATTAGCGATCGCGTTTCAATCCCTATTAATGACTCGGCTTATAGATTTAGATGCGTGATGTATAGACGCGATATCGTAATGATGTCGCGTTTTTTTTATTTTGGGAATTGGGAATTGGGGAAGGGGTATTACGAATTGTTCCGTTTCCTGCTACGCTAAGTTCTCGAACCTGCTTGATAGACTGCAAATGGCTATTGCGATCGCGCTTAATTCTAATCACATTAATACCCTCGATTTATCGCCTGCGACTGAGGTAATCGAGCAAATTCTGGCTGAGGGTACGCTTGTCTCCTCCGAACAGCAGTTAAGCTTCAATATCGATTATCCTAGAGAACCGGGCGACCCCAGGGAATTGTCGGAAATACCCGAAGTTCGTCTTTGGTTTATCCGGCTTGATTCGCGTTATCCTTGGTTGCCGTTTTTACTTAATTGGCAAGATAAAGAATTTGCTCGTTATAGTGCGATGCTTGTACCGCATCAGTTTTCTAAAGATGGAATTCAGTATAATCCCGAAGCTTTAGAGATGTTTTTAATGCATAAAATTTTTGTTTTAGGTGATTGGCTCAAGCATCAAGGTATACCCCATCAATCTCGCTTGAAATCGATGGCACAATTATTAGGTTATGAATTGGAAGATGGGTTATTTGAGATATTTTAAGTGAGATATTTTAAGTGAGATATTTTAATTAGCAATGGCGTGCTTTCATATTCTGGTTTGGTGGAATTGTGCGATTTCATGTGTTTAGTTTAAATTTCTAAGTCTAAACTTCAGGATATGAGAAAAACGGAAATTCTTCAAACAACCAAATACATAACTCAACACTTAAAATTAACTCTTCAAATATTAAATAAAATGTTGGGTTACGGTGAGTCCAGTTGGCGGTGTCGGTTTCCGTCCCGCCAAACTGGCGAATCCGAAGGGTGCAAATATATATTTATCAATTCGATACAAATATCTCTTATGCACCTCCACCCAACCTACAATAAAATCTGCTAATAAAAAATGCTACTTAAGTCAAGAATTAGTCTCATTCATCAATTTTCAAAGATACTGCATTTAACTCAGCTTCTAATTGTTCAATAGTTGGTAAATTGTTTTGTAAATTCTCTGGTAAAGCTTCGCGTAACTGATACGTCGAAACGCCAATTGGTTGGTTCAAATCGCGTAGAGAATATTCAACTATGGTTTTATTTTTGCTCTTACACAAAATTATGCCGATAGTCGGGTTATCTTCTGCATGTCTTAGCAAATCATCGACTGCGGCAACATAAAAATTCATCTTGCCGGAAAATTCTGGTTTAAATTCTTCTATTTTCAAATCAATCACAATAAAACAACGCAAGCGTAAATGATAAAATAATAAATCTACATAAAAGTCTTGGTTTCCAACTTCAAGATGATACTGACTGCCAACAAATGCAAAACCTACTCCCAATTCCAATAAAAAATTGCGAATGCGATTAATTAAACCTTTTTCTAAATCTGATTCTAATGCAGTTTGAGTTAAACTTAGAAAATCAAAGTTATATGGGTCTTTAATAAGTTGTTGGGCAAGTTCTGATTGTGGTTTTGGAAGAGTTTTTTCAAAGTTAGTTATCGCTTTTCCTTGACGATGATATAGTCTACTTTCGATTTGATGTACTAATACATTACGACTCCAACCATTTTCAATTGTTTGGTATATATACCATTCCCGTTCCTCGCGGTTCTTCACTTTGTCTAAAAGCACGCAGTTATGAAACCAGGGAATTTGTGCAGCAGACAGCTGCACAAATTGTTCTTCGGGATAATTCTCGGCAAATTTCCGCATATATTTTAGGTTTCGTGATGAGAAACCTTTGATATCGGGAAAAGCTTGGCTTAAGTCTTTTGCTAAATTATCAATTACTTTTGTACCCCAACCTTGTTGCTGTTGACGTATGATAATATCGCGTCCAATTTGCCAGTACAGTAAAATCAATTCACGGTTGACTGCAATAATTGCACGTCAGCCAAGTAAAAAGTAAAAAGATAAAGGTAAAAAGAAAACCCCAGAGATAAATCTAGGGGCTTGAAACAAGGAACCTTTATCTTTCTCCATGAATCAATTCAGGGGCTTGTATCCGTTGAGATA
>JAAUPE010000248.1 GCA_012034595.1 Calothrix sp. CSU_2_0
CTAATACCAGCGCATAGTTTCATAACTCAGTATTTGCCGTAACAGCTTAGATTAACCTGTTGAAATTGATTCATGTAATTGGAATAATTAAAAACAACTTGAATGAAAATATCAAAGCAAATGAAAATACGTTTTTAAAACACTACCGAAAGTGTAACAAAACCCTATACCAGTGTATAGGTAGAAATTACGGATGTCGAGCATCTATGTAATTTACTCAAGCTCATGCCAATTAAATAAAATTGCCGTACAAATAAATTTCCCTATCCAGGTATTTGTATAAGAAGAGAAGTCAAAGCAGACAATCTTTGCTAGTTAAAGAAAAATACAGAATATATTCCCATAATTTAGAAACAAGAAACAATACAATTCATTTTTAAATATGCATTTAAATAATTAAATCATTTTTTTATTAACATTTAGAGAATACGCATATTTAAGTACAGGAATAAATAACCCTAATTACACATTTCCCGCTAAAATGGCTTGGCATTATTGTTCACAGGTATGGGTCAAAACAATGGTAGAAGCTAAAATCGGGATAATTGGCGGTAGTGGTCTATACAAAATGGATGCACTCAAAAACATTCAAGAAGTGCATATTGAAACACCATTGGTTCGCCATCAGATGCCCTAATACTGGGAAAACTCGACGACACACAAGTAGCATTTTTAGCTCGTCATGGGCGTAATCACACCCTATTACCAACAGAATTACCTTTTCGTGCGAATATCTACGCAATGAAAAAGTTGGGAGTCGAGTATATTATCTCCGCAAGTGCAGTAGGTTCTCTCAAAGAAGAAGTCAAACCTTTAGATATGGTAGTTCCAGATCAATTCATTGACCGGACAAAAAACCGAATATCAACATTTTTTGGTGAAGGAATTGTAGCACATATTACATTTGGCGACCCTGTATGTAAAAATTTAGCTCAAGTTGTTGCCGATGCGATCGCGTCTCTAAATCTTCCTGATGTCAACTTACATCGAGGTGGTACATATGTTTGTATGGAGGGACCAGCATTTTCCACCAAAGCGGAGTCGAATCTTTACCGTAGTTGGGGTGCAACAGTAATTGGGATGACAAATTTACAAGAAGCAAAACTAGCGAGGGAAGCAGAAATAGCTTATGCGACGATGGCATTAGTCACAGATTACGACTGCTGGCATCCCGACCATGATAGTGTGACTGTCGAAATGGTTGTTGCAAATTTGCACCGTAATGCAGTCAATGCCCAAAAAGCAATTCAAGAGGCAGTACGCAGGTTGAGCGCAAACCCTCCAGAAAGCGAAGCACATTCAGCTTTGAAATATGCGATTTTGACCCAATTAGATAGGGTACCAGCAATCACTAAACAGAAATTAGAAGCAATTTTGCAAAAATATATTTAGCGAAAATATATCCTAAAGTATACCGTGCGCGTATTACAACAAACTTGTCTTAAATATTGCAAGGGCTTAGGTAGTTTGCTACTTACAGAAGCCACTACGTGTCTACCCCGGAGGGATACGCCGATCGCGAAGGTTGAAATGATATCATAATTAGAAGCGCGAGAAGCAAAGCTTAATGCAATCATGCATATCGCACTTCTTTTTTCTCCCATCAGGATGCTCAATTATGGTAGCAACAACACAGGCAGAAACTAGAACTTTACTATCTTACGTTAGCTGGCAAACCTTCAAAATAATGCTGGCTGAAATGGGTTCGGAGCGTCAAAACCGAATTGCCTATGATTCAGGGATGGTCGAAATTATGACACCATTAATGCCGCATGAGAATTCTAACCGCAATATTGAAGGCTTGATTCTTGTGTTGTGCGAAGAGTTGGGCTTGGAAGTTAAAAGCACTGGTTCGCTAACTCTAACACGGGATGACATCGAAAAAGGAGGGGAGCCAGATAGTAGCTATTATATTCAGAATGAATTATTGGTCAGAGGCAAAGAAAATATTGATTTGGATCGATATCCACCACCAGACCTAGTACTTGAAGTAGAATACTCTAGACCCAAAATAGACAAATTATCGCTTTATGCAGCGTTAGATATCCCTGAATTTTGGAGATACAACGGTACTGTATTGCGGATTTATACCCTTTCTGATGATAAATATATAGAAGTAGAAAATAGCCCAACTTTTACAGATATACCAGTAAAGGATATTCCTCGATTTATCCAAGAAAGTAAGAAAGTTGGACAACTCGCAGCAAAGCGTAATTTCCGAGATTGGATAAAACAGCAAATTGTGGCAGTTCGAGAAAAATAGTGATTTTTTGATATTATTAAATTCTTAAAGTACTTGATAAACAAAGTTGAAACTGACCCAATTATTCACATTCCAGGTATAAACATCACTAATATCTTTTTTGCCAGCGCTAGCATTATGTAAATCTTGTAGCATTGCCTGTGTAACCTCGCTAGGATTTGATAAAGGCATAATTTGAGGTTGCTCGACGGGAGCAATTTTAGTAGTAGCTAGTGCAGCAATTGTTTGGCTAAAAGGTGCAGTACTGAGAATAATTTGGGTTTCACAAAAATTACTAAGTCCTTGTACTATCCATTCAAATCCAGGATTATTTTCAGGTACATTAATGCTTGCACCAGGTTCGATCGTCATATTTTGTAATGATGGTTGAGTTGCTGGATTAGTAATTTCGCTGCTATTTTCACTATTTTTTGGTAAAGAATTTTGCCAAGGAAACAATGCAAAAGCATTTTTACTATTATCCAAACCCAATATCACTAAATACAGAACTTGCGAACACTTATTTTCGACTCGAAATTGAATGCGACTACCAGTAGAAATAGTACTGACTGTATTGAAAAGTTTATAAGGATTCGTTTGACGCTGTATCAACGATTGGGGAGTGGTATTAATCGTTTCTAACGTCACTTTCACAGCTAATTGTGATGATGCTTCATTACTAGTAATCCTCCACAATTTTGCAGCTAATAATGTTTGCAACTTTGGTGTCAACCTTTGAACTGCAAGTTTGGCAACTTCCCCAGCTTCCCCCGACGTGTTAGGAATAAACTCTCCACTCAAGGTAAATAAACCATATCGACTGGGAGAAAGTACATCCTTGATTTTAGCTGCGGTTTTACTTTCTGGTAGTTTGCCAAAAATGTAATCTGCGGGTTGTTCTCCAGGAACCACACTAGAAACACGAGAAACCGTAGCAAAACCACCAGTAGCATCAACCCGCTCAATCCGCTCTAAACTATTATCGATCGCAATATGCAAATCGATATTGCGAGGTAATACCCGCACCACTTCTTGAATTAGCTCCCCGATTTTTAGTTCTCTGACTTGCGCTGTTGTTCCAGTATCAGTCAGTGAAGCTTTTGCCGTTAAACCAGAACGCGATCGCAATACAATATCTTGGGAAACTATATCTTGGGAATTATCTGTAGAAATAATTCTAAATCGCGAATTGACACCATAATATTCGAGTATTTGCGGTGCTACCCCACCTAACCACAACTGCACTGTTTTGCCATTGTCTTCAATCGCTGTAACTGCTCCCTCTGCTCCAATCTGACTATTCACTAGCAAACTATCATTAAAGGTGGTGCGCTGAGAAATTTTCTTGGCATTTAATAAAGTTGGTTGCTGATTACTCCCTAACTGTTGAATGGCATTTTCAACCCTTCCTAAACCCACTTGGATAGAAGTTGCTGGGGTATTTTCCCAAAGGAATTGCGTCAAAGCATAGGTCAATAAACCCGCATTAAACCCCGTCATCTGCACTTCTGACGCAGATTGCTTTAAATTTGATGTTGCAGACACAACCAAAGCGGGAGGAGTAGTTGCAATTTTATTTTTAAGTTGTTTTTGTAAATCGATTTCACTCGTAGCAATATCAATACCTGTCTCCGTTAATTGCGTGCGAATCCTCAATCCACTATTAGTAATATTTGGTGTAAGATTTGGCGTAGTAAGATTAGACGAACTATAACCTGCATCAATGACCGCAAAAACCTTATCTGTCGGCAGCAACCTTAACATTAACAATAAAGTATCTTCCAATAGATAATTCGCCACTTGACTACTTTTAACATTCACATAGCCATCAACAGGAATTAAGGCATTTGCTGACTTAATCTGACTACCGTAACCGCTAAAGTGAAGAAACACCACATCACCTGGTTTACATTGACTAGTCAAATGCTCAAAAAAAGCCTTCTCAATTAAATCTCGACTCGCAGCATCATCCGTCAAACATAAAATATCCGACGCTTGGAAACCAAAACGATGCAGCAAAAGCTCTCTTTGTAACTCCACATCCGTTAGGCAACCACTCAAACCAGGAATTTGCAAGTAGTTATTAACACCAATCAATAAAGCCAACTTACGCGGACTTGATTCAGCCAAAGCTTTATAGTAGCGACTTTCTGGAAATAGCCACCCGACCTCACTTACCTGCAAGGCTGCAAGTATGCTACCAATTCGCTGCAAAAAAGTCCGCCTTTTCATTACTCCATCCCCTAGCCCTTTAGTCAATCAGATATCAGATTAAAGCGCTGAAATCCTGATTGTAAAGTCATAGCCATCACCCTTCTTGGGAATTAAATATGTATTTTTGACATTATTCATTGGAAATTGAGTACTAGAGGATGTTTGGAAAGTCAGGGAAGGTATAATTTCGCCCCTCTGATTGGACTGAAATACAACGATAAATCAAGGTTTTATCTCTATACTGAGATGCCTCGCTGTATTAACCATGAAGTAAAACGACCCTTTTAAAACATCCTCTTAGTACTGGACTAAGAAATAATGTAAAAATAAGTTGCGTAATACCAATTCAAATAATGATTGCAACACATCCAATGGTAGAGACGTAGCACTGCTACGTCTCTACAAATATCTATCTGTCGCGTTGTTTTTTCAAATTGGTATAATATCTATGCTCTGGCTTTTTCCCACCAGGATAATGCAGCTTGACCATTGAGTTTCATTTTTCTCCGGATATCTTGAATATTCCAGTTGGTAAGTTTGGCTAAGGTTTGCGCTTCTTGTTCGTAACGTTTATTTAAGCTACGTTTATATTCTCTACCAGCAGCACATTTTGCTTCTCCTGTAAATGGATGTTGCAAAATGTAACGTCCTTGAAAGTTTTCTGTATTTGAGGTTGCGTGAAACATCAAATCTTCGGGGAATCTGTCGCGGGTATAACGGACATGCAAGCGGGTAATGTAAACATTACTGGAAATAATTGGAGGACGACGAAAACCACGATTCGGTAATTCGTCTGCTGGATTTCGATCTAACCAAAATACACCAGCGTCTTTGAGTTCTTCGTTGTTGAGGGGTTCTGCGGAGCAAGGGTCACAACTACTCATATCCCAGGCATACTCTAAGAATGCCACTTTCCGGTCTTCTTTGAGGTAAGAAGTTTGGAACATGGATTTGTAAAAGTCACCAAATTCTTGTTTTACGTATACGGGAATATTGGTGTTGGAAGCGACTTTCACCGTGCGATAATTGGTGACTTCCGCTTGTCCTTTGGGTGAAAGAATGTAAACGACTAAATCTTGTTCGCTGGTAGCATTTATCATTCCCAAACGAATCGGTAACATGAATTTGGGTGATTCGTAGGCAATCTGTAATGGACGCAGATTTTGATAACCACTTGCTTCAAACTTGTCTAAATTCACCTTCGCGACAAAAAACTTCATGTTTTGACGAATATACGGTTTGAGCAGTGCTTTTGCTCCCCGTGGAATTTTGTAACCGTTGCGATTTAACCAGGTTTCTAAACCACCAGATTCTTTAGCACTGAGAATCAAAATGTCATATTCGCCAACATTAAACCGTGCTTCTACGGTGACTCCAAGACTGCGATCGCGTCTGGCACTAGCTTCTCCTGCTTGATTCATTGTGCTTGGTGCTGGTAGTGGCATTGGTCGGCGGAGATAGTCATTTTCAGCACATGGGTCGGAGTCAAAATATTCTACTAAACGGGGAGCGCTAAATGCGTCTAAACGCTCGATAATGTTAGGTTTTGCGACTTTTACTTGCTCTTTTTTGATGACGCTTGGTACGGGGACAACTATGGCAAAATCTTTGACTTCTCCTTGATAGTCGTTTGCCATCGTCAGGACAGTTTTATTGTCGTCTCTGGCAATGATTACTTGTGAGGCTTTGTTGTATAATTTTGTATCGGCTTTGGCTACGTAGAAACCGCAGAATGCGGAGGCTGTAGGGGCAAATCCCAGCAGTACGACACATGTCAGCAGTAATGAGATTATCAGTTTCAATTGCTTCATAAGATTTTGGATTTTGCGAAAAGTTGCGTAAATTGTCCCAATTGCCGTAGGGGTGGGGTTTTCCCACCCTTTACTTACAAGTGATGGACAAATCTATAACTTGGGATATTTTATTTTCTGGAAGTCGGGTTAGTTGGTTGGTCATGCTTAGTTGGGGTTTTTGCATGGGGTTAAAAGTCATGCTTAGTTGGGGGGAGGGTATAAGGTTAGTTAGGGTTTTTTCGTGGGGTTAGAAGTCGGGTTAGTTGGTTAGTCATGCTTAGTTGGAGATTTTTCGTGGGGTAAGGAACCCGACTTCGTGGGGTTGTTCGTTCCATTCAAATGGTTTTCTTGCCAGAATTTATCGAGTAATAGTGTCAGTGGTGCTAGGGCAAATAATGCCCAGAAGACTGCGGTAGATAAATAGAAGTAATTACGTAAAGTGAAGGTGACTATGGCAATGCAGAATGCCCAAATAATTCTGGCTGTACGGGCATTTGGTATCGATCGCGGATCGGTAATCATGAATAGGGCAAATAGCAGCAATGAACCACTCGTTAAGCGATGGTAGTAAACGTCCCAAGTCCAACCTAACCAGAGATTACGACATGCTTCGAGTAATGCATACGTACCCAAAAATGTTGCGGTTGTATCCCAACGTCCAACACGTTTGAGAACCAAACCACCACATCCAGCAAATATCATGCAGTACCACCAATCTTCTCCCCATTGTCCTGGTGATACCCAAGCGTCGGGGGTAAATAGCAAAGCGCAAATAATGCCGAAATTTGCAGGATTAAAGAAGTGTTTATTACCAACTTTGAAAAGGAATTTGCTTGCGATCGCGCATATTGCCGCTAACAGCATTGTTGTCCAATTATCTGCCCGCAATAGTAAACTCAATCCCAAGGATGTAATTAAAGCACTACGTACCGATGATGAAAATTGAGGTTTAGTTAATTGTTCTTCGTTAAATCCCCAATGCCCAATGCCCCATCCCCAATGCCCATCCCAATCGCCCATTGCCCCATCCCAATACCCA
>JAAUPE010000249.1 GCA_012034595.1 Calothrix sp. CSU_2_0
TCCCGTAATTATTCGACGTTCAAATTCCGTAAAAGTTGTCAACATTTTTTCAGCAAATTTTAAAATTAATTGACTCAAATTTAATTTCGCTAATTTGCGATCGCGATCGCATTTTAAACAACCATTTTTCTATTTTAGCTGGCTCACGCCATAAAAAGGATGAAGTCTATATAAGCAAATATATGATTCATGCAATTGATTATGAGCAAACTTTCGTTACTAATCTTGAAATATTTGTTAGTAAAGCTGATAAATATATCAAAGTTTACTATTCAGGTCTAAGCGAAGACAAGAACCTTAAAGAAATAGTTGAGGGGATTAAAAACTTAGCGATGGAAATAGATATACAACAACTAGAAATAGATTACCAACATCATTGTGAAATCAAGGATTTGATTGCAGATTGTGATGACTTAGCTTGGTGGTAAAACGCTATATATTCTACTAATCATCAAATACCATCAAGGCTAACGCCAAATAGTGTAATGAAAAATTAGGAATTCTCGATATGGCACCTCGTAAATCCACCACAACATTCCCACAAATTGAAAGTACAATCTTAGGCGAATATGCCATTAGCGATTATTGCGATCGCGTCTATTCCAAAGTTTACTATGCCATCCGCGAACTCTGTGGACTTATAGCCAAACGTACACTCAAAGAATTATTTGATTGGAATGAGTTTAAAGAACGCTTTGCAAATGATTTTGGGAAAGTTGAAGAAAAACGATATTCGTTAGAACAATTACTGGAATATGCAAGTCGTAAATTTGGTAAAAGTCTGGAAGATTTGGTAGTGCAAAATCAAGTATCCTGGCAACGCAGACAAGAATATATTCAGCGAAATAATACCAGTAATCAAATGGAGATGATAGAAGAAAATAACTGTTACTAATCTCTAAACATAATTACAACCTTTAATCCTCCAGTAATTAGCTATTCTGGAGGATATTTTATTAGCCTTGATATCCCATCATTAAGCAAGCAAAAAGGAAAAAAATAAGTTATCAGCCACCATCAATATGTTGGAAAATAGTTACATTGTTTGGGAAGGAGCATCTTTAATTGATGGTTCACCTATCGTTCTCATATTAACTGGTTTTGCTTACCCCTCATCCAACCGCAGAACAGGAAGACAAATTCAAAGCTGGATTATACAACAAAATTTTGCCCCTACATACGCAGCAAAATATGGTTTTGATCGCGGAGTTTGTGGCTCTTGTAGATTGAAATTGAGCGAAACAGGCAGTTGTTATGTAAATTTACTGACAGCTAATAATGTCTATCGCTCCTATATCGCAGGAAAGTATCCTAAATTTAGTGACAAAGAACTAGCGGTTTTACAGCATTATCGCTATCCCGTGAGAATTGGTTCCTATGGTGATGCAACAGCAATACCATTTGATGTTTGGGAACCAATTATCTCTGCGTCGGGTAAGCATACCGGGTATACCCATCAACATCAAAATTGCGAGCGCACTTGGCAAAAGTATCTCATGGCTTCTGTAGAAACTGAGACACAGGCTAGACAAGCTCAAAGTCAAGGTTGGAGAACCTTTAGAATTATCGCTGCCGATGCACCATTAAGCGATAATGAAATTCTTTGCCGTAATACTGAGGACGATCGCATCCAGTGTGAAACATGTCTGTTATGCGATGGTGCTTCATCGAAACCGAATATTTGCGATCGCATCCACGGTTTTAAATGGAAAGTATCAAATTTTCTCAAATATCTTGAATCAACATCTAATTAATCGAGGAAAGACAGAAATAGCAGTAGCTTCAATACTCTTTCTGTCTTCCTAAAATAGCAGCCTTACGGCGAGAGAAGTAAAAAGATGATTCGGGGTGAGAATTATGACAGAGGTATTGAATCAGCCACAATTTCAAGTCTTAACACATCAAAATACCGGAGATAAAACGGGGAGAATTTACTTTCCAGCTTTATTCTTAGCTGAGTTTTATCGAGTCGTTATTAACTGGTTAAAATACTCCGATATTAGCTTTGATAGTCGTGATATCAAGGAATATGGAGATGGCTCGTTTAGACTATATTTCAAGACATATGAGGAGCCAGAATTAGCTTATTTTCGGCTGATTCAAATGGCAGAAGGAGGGTTAGATATTAGCTGATATCATGTCCGTTTAAATACCTGTCATTGCGTTCGCGTAGCGTGCGCGATAGCGCTTACGAAGTGAAGCAATCGCAGAGACCTTGTGATTGCTACCCTTCGGGAACGCTAAGAGCGTAGCTTGCTTCTGCGGAGCAGTACGCTCCACTAGCCTTCGGCAAGCCACTTCGTGTCTGCGTTGCACTCGCAATGACATATTAAGGGTAATTTGCCGGACATAATATGAAATCCAAATACCAGAGCTTTCTGTGCAGTACAGAAGTCACCACTTTGTGTCCTAGTCTTGGACAAATATTACACTCCTCAAGTATCTCATTACACGGATTGTAATTATTACCTGTCTATTTTGAACCCTCGCCGGGTTAAGTACTGCGATCGCGGCGGCTACTCCCTACGAAAGTATTGCACTATTCCCCAGTGCTTCCTCGAAATCGGATGGCTTTACGGCTAAATTCAGTAAATACCCTAAGTATTTGGCAATGACTGAGAAAAAAGTTTAGAACTTGCGTAAAAAATTCCTCCTCACACCGTAATCCTACTAGAAGGCAATTTTCAGAGGTTCAACATGAACGTATCTAAGCAGTGGGGACTAAAGGCGATCGCACTATCAAGATTAGCTTGCTTCAGTATTTTTACAGAGAAAAATCATCATGATATTGTGATTTCAGTCGCAATTATCTGAAAATCTCATTTTTTGACTTCCAATGGGGAATTTACGAACTGATGATTAACAAGCGATTCTCAAAATTAGGAACTTTAACACTATGCACTGTTTTTGCTCTAACGGGTATAAACACCGTCGAGCAAATACTATCGCTGGACGGAAGGGAAGCAGGTCACTATAACCGTGTTTTAGCGCAAACATCTGATGAGCAGCTTAACCGGAGAGTATACCAAAAAGCTAGCCCAGCAGTGGTGACAGTAAAAACAGAAACAGGTCATGGAAGCGGTTTTGTTATTAGTCAAGATGGGTTGATTCTTACTAATGCTCATGTAATCAAGCCACCACCACGAAGCGAAGAAGAAGCAAAAACCTATAAACCATCTCAGTTCCCTCAAGTGGTGACAGTGGTTTTTTCGGATGGGAGGAAATTGAGTGCAGATGTGATGGGTTTTGGTAAGGGTGGTTTAGATTTAGCAATCCTGAAAATTCATAGGCAACAAAACTTGCGTACCCTTGCTTTAGCTGCTCCTGGTAGTGCAAAAGTCGGCGATCGCGTTTTTGCGCTTGGTACTCCTCTGGATGCAAAATTTGAGGGTACATTTACCCAAGGTAATATCACCCGCATTGACCCTGGTGATGGAGAAATTCAACATAATGCTGTGATTATGGGGGGTAATTCCGGTGGTCCCCTGCTCAATTCCCAAGGTCAAGTAATTGGTGTGAATACATCAGGAATTGGGAAATTGAATACTGGGATGAATTTTTCTATTCCTGTCTCCCAGGTACAGTCTTTTATCGTTGCAGCCAGAAAAAAAGACGTTTCTCCAGTTTCTACCCTATTTACACGAACTCAAGAACCATCGATTCGGACAATTACACTCAATGGTCAAGTAATTAATGGCAGTTTGAGTAAGGGCGATCGCATTCTCAAAGATGGCAGTTTTGCTGATGTTTACCAATTTCAAGGTAAGAAAGGTCAGCAGGTCGTGATTGAGATGACGAGTCAGAAGATTAACCCAGTTTTAAGTTTATATCAGGTGGTTGAGTCTGCCGAAGGTGAGCAAATCACCCCAATTGCGGAGAATGACGATAAAGGACCAGGTGATTTTAATGCTCAAATTACTGCCACTTTACCAGCAGATGGAGTTTTTCTCATAATGGCTAATTCCCTCGACAGGGGTGAAATTGGAGATTATAGCTTACGGGCAAATGCTCAACCTTAAATGACTTAATTTAGTCATTATTATCGGTCTTTTTATTACATCATCAATCTTAATTTCTTGAAGGATTAAAACTATGCAACGTCAACTATCTTCGATTGCTTTAGTATTCAGTACCTTAACTTCATTGGCGACATTGGTTGTTAATGTATCTCCTGCCTTTAGTCAGTCTGTTGCTACGAATTCCCAACCAAATAAAGTCACTTTTTACTGTAAAGAAATATTTGACAAAGCAAGAAATGAAAGAATTCCAGCTACAGTTGCTTGGATTCCCGAACGTAAAAACCATATACGTGTAATTGGCTGGAAATCTGAAGCTTTTTCTCGTCACTCAAATTCTCAAAAAAGATGTGAGGTTGTGACTCAAAAGTTTCAACAATTTTATGATAATGGCAGCTTAAATTATCTGACTCATGGAATTAATAATGGCTATCCTGTAATTTGCATTATTCCCAATCAAGCCGAAAATTGTAATGGGACAAATCAACTATTTACGATTTTACCAGGTAGCAAAGCTGAAATAGTATTTGAGCAACTTATGGGTCTTCTTAAAGGCGATACAAACAAGATTCTTTACCAAAATTCAGGTCAGCAAATATATATTGACATGAAAGAATATTTCAAAACCGCTCCTCTGGAAAACATCCCTAGCTAATTCACCGATGTGTAGAGACGCGATATATCGCGTCTCCTCATCTTTTAAAATATCCTCTTGCTTGCTGATAATTTTTCAAAATTAATATGAATAACAAAATTATCCTCATTAGCTCCATCCTACTCTTACAATTTCCTACTTTTGCTGTTGAGTCTACTTCTAAAGCTCAAACAGCGCCTCAAACGTCAAAGTGTGAAATAGTACCAGAAAATAAGGATGACCAAATTTATTCAGAAAAACAATTAGAAACTATCGCTAGTCGCATTACAGTCAAAGTAATTGGCGATAATAATGGGGGTTCGGGTACGCTACTTGCTCAAAAAGGAAATACGTATTCAGTTCTCACTAATTCCCATGTTGTCAGGGGGCTTAATTCTATCAAGCTCAAAACGGTTGATGGGAAAACTCATACTGCACAAATTGTCCCTAATGCTAAGTTTGAAAAATTTGATTTGGCATTATTGCAATTTCAAACTAATGAAATTTATTGCCCTATAAAAGTTGCTGATTTTCTTCCCGATACAACAATGTCTGTTACTGCTGGGGGATTTTCTGGGGAAAAGGGAGAGATGGTATTTAGTCATGGCAAAATTCAACAAATTTCTCAACCCCTTAAGGAAGGGTATCAAATTGGCTACACCAGCAATATCGAACAGGGGATGAGTGGTGGTGCAATTATTCACAGTAGCGGGATGCTTGTTGGAATTAATGGACGAGGTGCTTATCCAATTTTGAATAGTGGTTATGTCTATCAAAATGGTTCGCGTCCCAGTGAGTCAGAAATTCAGGAGATGCGAAAGTTGAGTTGGGGGATTCCGATTTCAACTGTTTTAGCTGAGGTGAATGCAGACATACTTACTGCTTATGGTTTACCTTTACCAAAAGCTATAGCCAGTGTTCCAGAACCACAGTTAACTGGATGGTTGGGAGATTTAGAGAGAAAAGCTAAACAATTTACGGTTAGGATTGATAGTACAAGTACAGATAATGGTTCTGGGGTGATTATTGCTAAAAATAAAAATGGGAATATCTACACCTACACAGTATTAACAGCAGCCCATGTTGTTTGTGAAAGGAACAAAGGAGATAATGCAACAGAACCATGCCGTGACAAAAATTATGAAATTGTTACTCATGATGGAAATAAATATTCTGTAGATAAAAGTACGATTATAAGAGAGGAAGGAGTTGATTTAACGGTCGTTAAATTTGTAAGTCAGCAGAATTATGAAGTTGCAACTTTGGCAAATTATAACCCCAATGATGGGGACTATATCTTCACTGCTGGTTTTCCCAAATTAGAAAATAATGCACCTTGGCGATTTACAATGGGAAAAATTTTTAGCAAAGAGCAGGGATTATTTAGTAGAAAATCAATCTTTAATAAAGAGCCAGAAATTGGAAATATTAACAATAGTTCAGGTTTATTTCAAAATGTTAGTTCTCTAACAAAAGGATATGAATTAATTTATAGCAGTATTACCTCTGGTGGGATGAGTGGGGGACCAGTCTTGGATTCAGAGGGACGAGTTATTGGTATTCATGGACAATCAGAAGCAGAACAAGCTCAAGATGAGAAAACAAAAGACTGTTTTATAAAAAGCAGAAAAAATTTGATTTAGCATTACTTGATTACAATAAAGCTATTGAGATTAATCCTCAGTATGCTTATGCTTACAACAATCGGGGTCTTCTTTACTTCGAGCAGAAAAAATGGGATTTAGCATTAGTTGATTACAACAAAGCCATTGAGATTAATCCTCAATTTACGGAAGCTTACATCAATCGGGGTGATATTTATAAAGACCAGAAAAAATGGGGATTAGCACTTGCTGACTTTAACAAAGTTCTTCAACTTGCTAGCCCAGATTATCCTAATGGTTATTTTGGCAGAGGAATGGTTTACGCGCTCATGGGTGAAAAACAAAAAGCTATTCCAGATTTGCAGCAAGCAGCCCAACTTTTCAAAGCTCAAGAAGATACTGCTGGTTATGAGCAAGCAATGAATCTCTTAAAAGAATTGCAAAAATAAAAATTTGGGATTGGTGTAAACATTTCTTACATCCAATCCCATTTATCTATTTACCCTTTCCCTTAATCACCGCAATCGTTCTCTGCACTTCTTGATATCTACCCTCATCTTTCCTCTCCTGATAAATCCTCCCAGCTTCCTCCAATTTCTGGAGAGCAGTTTGCACATCACCCTTATTCAAAACCTGAAAAGCTTCATCAATTAAATCTTTAGGTGATTTTTTATTAGGAGAATCTGTTGAGGAACCGATCGGATTTCTGTCTGACGAAGCCTTTGCCGCAAATATTTGCGAATTCACAGATTTTTTAGCAATATTTATTTCCTCAACAGCTTGCAAAATATTAGCTGCTGTCTCATATTTATTTTCCTTCAAATAACCCGGAATTTTTGAATAATAAAGATTTACCGCCATTTCTAAATCTTGTAATTTATTCTCCCCATTTTCTTGAAGCAATCCCCTTTGATGATAAGCTGCTGTGTATTGAGGA
>JAAUPE010000250.1 GCA_012034595.1 Calothrix sp. CSU_2_0
TACAAAAAAATCTAAATAAACCATTTGACATACCTCCTCGTCCTTAAGGAGCGAGGATTCCTTGACACTACCCTACGGGAACGCGGTAGGCGCTTCGCCTTCTCGTAGAGTAGCGCGAACACTGGGAGGTGCTACCGAAGTAGTCTTATCGTCCCTCCATGTCCGTTTAAAGTCTCCCAATGCCCTATGGCGACTATTCAAATTATACTCGAAATTGTCGAAAAGCCGTCCTAAAAGGACGGGGCTTGTATCCCATTATTTTTGATCAATCTTAAAATTATTTGGCTCAGATTTTAAAAAGTGAAACATAACTTTCCTGATGCCTTATTCCCGGATTTGTTTCCGCAAACGGGGATTGACAAATTCGTTTAACCCCTCACCAAATAGGGATAACCCTACAACCATTAGAGTCATGGCTAAACCAGGAAATAAAGCTGTCCACCAAATTCCCGTTGGTAAAGCTTCCAAAGCTTGTCTCAAATCGTGTCCCCATTCAGCAACTTCTTCGGGAAGTCCCAAACCTAAGAAACCCAAACCACCTAATACTAGAATTGCATCGGCTGCATTGAGGGTAAAGAGTACGGGTACACTTTGGATGACGTTAAAAAACAAATATTTTGATAATACCTGCCAAGTATTTGCTCCCATTGCTTGGGCAGCTTCGATAAACACTTCTGTTTTGACGCTGACTGTGTGGTTGCGGACAACGCGATAATATTGGGGAATGTAGGCAATGCTAATTGCGATCGCAGCATTTAAGATTCCTCTGCCGACGACAAATGCTAGTGTTACTGATAGCAACATGCCGGGTAATGTGTAAATACTATCCATGATGAATAGTAAGATTTTATCGAGTCTGCCGCCGATATAACCACTTAGCATTCCCAATGGTACACCGATAAACATACTCAATGAGGTTGCGAGTAGTACCACGAGTAAAGCTGCTTGGACTCCAAATAAAGTTCGCGAAAATACGTCATATCCCAGACGACTTGTACCGAACCAATGCTTTAAGGACGGTGGTTGGTGAATGGGATTTGCGATCGCGTCTGAGGGATTTTGGATTAATCCGAGTGCCTGAAATACTGGGGCAAGAAAAGCTATAAATATGAAGAATAAGGTTAATGTCAGCCCAATTAACATCAATTTTTGGGTCAAACTCAAAGTTTTTGGCAGTGAAAGTCTACTAACAGCCATATATTGGGAATTATATTTGATTTGTGATAACTAAGTTGGCTAGGATTTTACCATATAAGGGAATACTAAAAATAAATTACTATGAACCGCCAAGACGCAGAGTACGCCAAGGAATAAAAAGCAATAAAAAGTAATAAAAGTATTATTTATCGGAGTAGTTTCTGCCTCGCCATTTTTTCGGCTTTTGTAATGCTGATAGGATGATTCGTAATACTGCTAGGGAATCGGCTAATGGTGAGAGCCAAAATAGGAATTTACCTTGTGTTTGGGTGAAGTCGTAGGAAGGTGCGATCGCAAATAACATCCCGAAGCGAATGATTAACAAAAATGCATTTAATCCTAGTAGGGTAAGGGAAAAAGGGGAAGAAGAAGAGAATGGGTAAATAAAGCTAAGAATTATTGGTAGGGGTAATGCTTGCACTGAAGTCAATAACCAAATATCTCCCCAAGTTTGACCTGGTGATGAAGCGTCTTTTAAATCTAAACTACGTCCCCATTCGTTCCAAGTTTCGACTGCTCCTTCGTACATCCTGACTTTGAAGACTTTTGCTCCATCTAAAAACCCAACTTTAAATCCGGATGCGGCAATATTTCGCGCTAAGGTTACGTCATCGCAAAATGAACTACTTGCGGTTGTATATCCTCCAATCGATTCTAAAACGGAACGACGGCATAAAAAGCATTGCCCATTTGCCATGACTCGCTCGGAATTATTGGCATTTACTCCGGCAGGGTCAAATCGATACAGTAATGTCATTAATAAAGCTGGCTGTAACCAAGATTCACCGGGATATTTGAGAATGAATTGTGGGGATAGGGAAACTAAGTCGTAACCTTGGGAAATGGCTGTTTTCACTAAACCTGCAATTAAACCGGGATGGGGTATGGTATCGGCATCCATCCCTAAAAACCACTCGCTAGCTGGGGATATATGCGTCCATCCGTAATGTAGTGCCCACGGACGACCTACCCATCCCGCAGGTAAGGGATCGTCGGTAATGACGCGAAATCTAGGGTCTTTTTCTTGTATGGTTTTGACTAGTTCTGGTGTGCCATCGAGTGAGTTACTATCAACGACTATAACTTCGCGCAATTCGTAGCTTTGCTGGCTTAATCCCGCAAGTAATGGGCTAATGCGTTCTGCTTCGTTGAGAGTAGGAACAACAACGCTGACACTACCTAATATATCGAGTGTAGCTGGTTGTGGTTGAACGGGGGTTAGTCGGCTTGGTCCTTTGAGGAGACGGGAAAGTAAGATGGCAACTGCTGGTATTTGAATTAAAAGAAAAATTAGGGGCATTGGGGAATAGGGCGTTGGGCATGGGGCAATGGACAATGGGCATGGGGCAAATTAATTTAGTTAAGACTCAATTCCCCATGTCCAATTCCTAATTTCTACTTTGCTGCAACTTCGATGGTTGCGGTTGAGATGACGGGTGTATCTGTATTTACTGCTTTCCACCACAGTAGCAGGGATGGAACGACTCCACCAAAAAAGCCGAAGCATACGGGAATTAAATAACCAGCACCTAAGCTTAATCCAGCAGCAAAAGCGAAGTTACTTAAGTAAACAATCATTGGTACATTCAGTTGCGATCGCTCTAGTTTGATGGGGTTATTTCGCCACATAAATGCTGCTACTGTCATAAATAAGGCGCTTGTACCAAACCAACCTGCATAATTTTGATACGGTGTGCCAAAGAATGCTCCAGGTTGTTCCCAATACCAAAAAGGTAAGGAGGTTTGACTCATTGCTGGTTCGAGGGCAAAGTCCCAACAGGTAAATAAGATTGCACCCAATGCGATCGCTCCGATTTGACGCAGGAAGCTAGGGTTTTTTGCTACCCCAAGTCCCGCACGAGCCAGTAAATAAGCGGATAATCCGACATAAAACCAAGATAGGGGTATTGTAAATGGCACTAGTCCAGCAATTTTATACCCTAAGCCATTTAAGTAACTGTAGTCTCCAAAGGGGAATCCTGTGCTGGTTCCGAGTAATTCGCTACCTACCGAGATGAATACTGCTGGCAGCATAAAACCCAGCCAAGTCCACAATCCTAAGGTTCTAAAGGCAAAAATTGATACGGCTATTGTTCCTAAAACAATATCGACTACTCCTCCATCAGCCATACTGACTTGGATTGCGGTTTCTCCAATTTCCCCAAAGCTTAATAATTTCTCTGCATGGGGTATCACTAGCAAAATTCCTGCTAGTCCAAAAGCCTTTGCCAATATATGACCAGTTAGGCATACACGCTCGGCAATTACAAGCTGCTTCATGATAATCCTTATCAATATAATTCGCCGCTACTTAAATATTTATAAACAGCGCTGCTAACAGTTTACAAATGTTTATGAAAATTTTTAACTAGTTCTTGGGGAAATTCTTGGTATTTTTATGAGAAGGGGTCAGAAAACAGAATACCCCTACGGGGAAGCAAGCTACAGAATTCAGAATAACCCCATGTCTAAAGTCAGGGGTTTCAATAAAGTTGCTTCACTTTTCTTCTTCTCCACGTAGCTTGCTTCTCGCTTTGCGAGTATAAATCCGGGGACTTGCAACCTCTATTCCCTACCCAGTCGCACAGAATTCATGCTGAATTCTGGCTCCTGACTTCTGAATTCTTCTTGGTCAAAATGATTGGAGTAAGCTAGGTTGTAGTTGTTTTGATGCTACGGTGAATGGTTTTTTCTCAGTAAGGCTCAACTCTCCAGTATACAGACATAGTGGTTTTGGTTTGGATAAAATACTAATTAGGGTAAACAACCATTTTTCCCCTACAGTATTGGCGATAAATTAACTGCTGTGGGGGAATACGAATAAATAAGGAAAACCATCCCATGTCGATAATAAAAAAAATTCCTTGGCTTTCCTTAGTATTAGCCTTACTCACCTATTGCAGTTTAGGTTGGGTGATATCGTCTGTGAATATAACCCTGATTGGGTGGATTGGCGTTGCGATCGCAATATTGATATTAGTGGGAATCCTGACAATACCTGGGGTTGAGTTTGCTCAATATTCTAATTATTTCTTTAAATCGAATACTCGCACTTTTGTAGTCACAATTTTGGCTGCTTTTTCGCTCTTTTTAATGATTGCTTGGTTTCGGCTATTTCTCGATATTTTAGTGATTATAGCAGCGACTATATTAGTCCGAATCGATTTTCAAACTGCTGGTTTGCGACAAGTATATGCTTTTGGTACTTTGTCTTTTATTTCTCTTTTGGGGTTAGGGATAGGTGTTTTGATTCATCGGTTTCTTTAGTAAAACTGCTGAATGGGAATCTCAACAATTATACTTCCCAAACTTTTGATAGCGATCGCAAAAATTCTAAAAATAATACTGGTTTTAAAAATTAACTTTGTTAAACAAAAAAAACCCGACCGTTTGCTACGAGTCAGGCTAATAAAATTATGTATGAAATATTGAACAATTAAATTAACAAGCAGCAACTTCAGCAGGATAAACGCTTACTTTCTTGCGACTTTTGCCTTTTCTTTCAAAAGTAACAACACCATCAACCAAAGAGAACAAAGTATCATCCTTACCGATACCAACATTGTTACCGGGATGGAATTTGGTTCCCCGTTGACGAACCAAAATATTACCAGCACGAACTACCTGACCACCAAAACGTTTGACACCAAGTCGCTGTGCATTAGAATCTCTTCCGTTCCTAGTACTACCAGTACCCTTCTTACTTGCCATGATGTCCTCTTTGTTCTAGTTTATCTATTTTTGTTTTGTTAATTATTCCAAAAAATTCAGAATCCCGAAGCGAGAATCATTCATAGATATTTCTCTTTACTCCTGACTTCTGAATTATTAAAATTATTCTTCAGCGCTAGAGACTTCAGCCAATTCAGGTGTTTCAGCTTGAACAATTGCAGGTGCGTCAGCAATTACCGACCCATTCATGCTGATAGAATTAATCATTAGTCGGGTAACTTCTTGACGGTGACCGCGTTTTTTGCGGGTTTTCTTTTTCGGCTTCATTTTGTAAACTAGAACTTTGCGATCGCGAAAATGTCGCATCACAGTTCCTTCTACAGTCGCACCAGCTACAATCGGCTGTCCAATTGACACTTCACCGTTGTGCTGCACGAATAAAACAGCATCAATAGTAATTTGCTCTTCGGGTTCAACGTGAAGCAGTTCGATGTCGTAAAAACGACCTGGTTCAACACGTATCTGCTTGCCACCAGTTTCAATAATTGCGTAGGTCATAAATTAAATTGTCCTTGAGGTTGCCGTACAGGTAGCTGGATTGACAAAATTTTCTGTTTACCAGCCTTTGTAGTATGTCTACCTGTTCCGAGCGGAAAATTAGACAGACAATCTCTTATATTATTTTGCAAAGGGATTCATGTCAATTAGTTGGCGAGGAAAATCTCTAAAAATCTGTTTAAAAATCTTTGTGAAATTTTTTTTTACTATATTCGCGTAATTTTTATGATTTGGGGTGTATTTATATATGACACAGAACAGCACCAAACACTCTGAGCAGTCTAAGAGATTGCTCGGATTTTTTTTAGGAAATTTATAAATACGATATATCTGTTTTTAGTCATACATCGGTTCTCTGTTGAATTCAATGCGGTTTGCGAAAACACGTAGGGGGAACCCACGGCTGTTTGCCCTCATTTATTTATCCTCATTTATATTGCATCCAAACAAAAAGCGCTATATAGCCATCAATAAGTTTTAATTTTGAAAATTCCTTAATAAAATTGAATTACATCAACAACTCCCCTATTCTTCAAAATATATATGAAACGTATAGAAGTTGAAAGTCGCGCCATTTTTGTCGGTTTAGCGGGTAGTCATGGTTACGGTTTAAATCGTCCTGAATCAGATTACGATTATCGAGGGGTATTTATTGCACCCAAGGAATACTATCTTGGTTTTAGTAATATCGAGCAAAAAGATAGCGGTTGGGATAGTGAACCGGGAATGTTTCCCTTTTTGGATGGGAATAAAGACACCGTTATATATGAACTACGAAAAATAATTAATTTATTGTCTGGTGCAAATCCAAATGTATTGGAGTTACTCTGGTTAAATCAATATCCACATTTAACAGATGTGGGAAAAAAGCTAATTAATAATCGCCAATTATTTTTGAGTAAAAAAGTTAAACATACATATTCTGGTTATGCTTTTGCTCAAATCAAAAAATGGAAAGTCATCGTAAGTGGTTATTAAATCCTCCCAAATCTAAGCCGATTCCAGCAGATTTTGGGATAGAAAATGAAGAACCGCTTACGAAGGAAGAACTTAATGCATTTTTAGAATATTTGTATTTATTAATTCGTGGAAAGATTGAGTTTTTGGAAGAGTCAGAGCAATTATACAAATTACTAACGGCAGATATTGACTTTAAAGGAGTTCTCAAGCAATATACTTTGCCCGATGAGACTTTAGATTATTCTCAAAAAATGACTTTTGGACGTAAAGATTTTATTCGCTTGCTCCAAAAAAGCCAAGGTTATCAAAATGCATTACGTGAATGGAATGCTTACCAAGCTTGGCAACATAACCGTAATCCTGCGAGGGCAGAAATGGAACGTAAATCCGGTTTTGATTTGAAACATGGGATGCATTGCATTCGTTTGTTACGCAGTGGATTAGAGATTTTAAGGTCGGGAAGTATAATTGTAGATAGAAGAGATGCAGGTGATGCAGAAGATTTAAGAGCAATTATTAGGGGTGAATATTCTTACGAAAAGGTGATGAAAATGGCAGAGGATTTAGTTGAGGAAATGGATCAGGTTTACCAAGAATCAACTCTACCAAATCGACCAGATTTAGAACAAATTAATAATTTATGTATTGAATTAGTTGAGATGCAAGGGTGGAAGTAGAGACGACCCGGCGGGTCGTCTGTACAATATTAAATGGGGGTCGTCTGTACAATATTAAATGGGGGTCGTCTGTACCAATAATTAAATGGGGAGTGCTGCCAATATTA
>JAAUPE010000063.1 GCA_012034595.1 Calothrix sp. CSU_2_0
CCTTGCCCCATGCCCCATGCCCCTTGCCCTATTCCCCATTTAATTATTTCAATTTCGGGGTTTTTGCAACCTATATGTTAATCAAGATACAAATTTAAATTTTTTATCTGTATAAATTATGGATTTTTACTCTTCGCCATAACTCTTAATGTCTTCTTTAGGGAAGATGGGAAATTCTCAGACTACCCTAAAAAAGAAAAGGAACTGCAAGAAGAGTTAGCTATATAGAATTATGACATTGCAAAGCTTTGGTGTGATTGGTTTAGCTGTTATGGGCGAGAATATCGCGCTTAACGTAGAGCGTAACGGCTTCCCAATTGCGGTTTACAACCGCTCGCGAGAAAAAACTGATGCCTTCATGGCGAACCGTGCAGGTGGTCGTAATGTTGTCGCTGCATTCGATTTGAAGGATTTTGTCGCTTCTTTAGAACGTCCCCGTCGTATTTTGGTGATGGTTCAAGCTGGTAAGCCAGTGGATGCGGTAATTGAACAACTGAAGCCATTGTTGGATGAAGGCGATATTATTATCGACGGTGGTAACTCTTGGTTTGAAGATACCGATCGCCGTACCAAGGAGCTAGAACCCACTGGTTTACGCTATATCGGTATGGGAGTAAGCGGTGGTGAAGAAGGGGCTTTAAATGGTCCTTCCTTGATGCCTGGTGGTACCGAAAGTTCCTATGAATTCCTATCACCAATTTTTAACAAGGTTGCCGCTCAAGTTGATGATGGTGCTTGTGTCACCTACATTGGTCCTGGTGGCTCCGGTCATTATGTGAAAATGGTTCACAACGGGATTGAGTATGGTGATATGCAGCTAATCGCTGAAGCATATGATTTGCTCAAAAACGTTGCTGGACTCAACCACACCCAGTTACACTCCGTATTTAGCGAGTGGAACACCAGCGACGAGCTTGATTCATTCCTGATTGAGATTACCTCAAATATCTTCCCCTACATCGACCCAGACAGCAAGAAACCCCTGGTTGAGTTGATTGTAGATGCGGCTGGACAGAAGGGTACTGGACGCTGGACGGTACAAACTTCCCTTGAATTAGGTGTTGCTATCCCCACGATTGTTGCCGCAGTCAATGCCCGGATTATGTCGTCTATCCGCGATGAGCGTATTTCGGCATCGAAGCAGTTGACTGGTCCTTCTGGCAAATATAATGGTGATGTTAAGGCTTTTGTAAATAAAGTCCGCGATGCTTTATATTGCTCGAAAATTTGTTCCTACGCTCAAGGGATGGCGTTAATAGGTGCAGCTTCCAATACCTATAACTGGAATTTAAAGTTGGGTGAACTAGCGCGAATTTGGAAAGGTGGTTGTATTATTCGTGCCCGTTTCTTGAATAAGATTAAGCACGCATACGATGAAAATGCGACTTTGCCAAACTTGTTGTTAGCTCCTGAATTCAAGCAAACAATTCTTGACAGACAAACAGCTTGGCGCGAAGTTATTATGACTGCGGCACAGTTGGGTATTCCCGTACCTGCATTTAGTGCTTCCTTAGATTACTTCGATAGCTACAGACGCGATCGCTTGCCCCAAAACCTTACCCAAGCGCAACGCGACTATTTCGGCGCACATACTTACAAACGCATTGATAAAGAAGGTACATTCCACACTGAATGGGTTCCCATCACTGAAGCTAAAAAATAAGCGATTTGTTGATTAGTTATTGGTTAATGGTTAATGGTTATTAGTTCTTGACTTTTGACCCTAGATCGATAATTTTAATTTGCTGATTGTTGAAATTTTTAATTAGATAATTCACGTCCTCGACTTCAAAAGTCGGGGATATTGTTTTTTATACACCTACAAGTTAGTTTCAGTTTCACACCCAGATAAACTTTCCCTAGTAGTGCGACGAGTATAAGAATTCCAAACATCGAGTTCCGATGCTGGACGACTTTTTAGCATAGCGCGATCGCTCTCACTCAAACCTTGAACCATCATAAAATCGGCACCTGCAATACTGGCTAAATTTTCTAACATTGCATTAGTCAAATCCGCAGCGCGTAAATCGCAAAAGCGCAAATCACAGGACATCATTCGTGCATCCTGCAAAAATGCACCCGTCAAAAAAGCCTTATTTAAATCAGCACTGCTTAATGCTGCACCTCTTAAATTTGCACCAGTCAAATCCACACCACTTAAATAAGCACCCCGCAAGTTTGCGTTTTGTAAATCAGCATTACGTAAATTTGCCGTACATAAATAAGCACCGCTCAAATTTGCATAGGGACCAACTGCACCATTCGACTTATAATTAAAACCTTCACTCCATCGGGTTTTGCTGTCATAGCGTACCAATTGCAGTTTTGTACCTTCCAAGTTTGCCCCTTCTAAATTCGCACCTTCGAGAATAGAACGGTTTAAATAAGCTCCTTGTAAGTTTGCTCCACTGAGATTAGCATTACTCAAATCAGCACCACGCAAATCAGCACCACTTAAATTAGCATTACTCAAATCAGCACCACGAAGGTTTGTATTTACTAAATTCGCTTTGCCCAAATTCGCTGTTGCTAAATCTGTATTTTCAAGATTCTGTTGATATAAATCGATACTCTTGTTAGTTCCTGCCTTGATTGCAGCAATAAGTTCGCTATTTATCATTAGTTAATTTAAAGTTGGTTTAAAAAGCCGCTTTAAAGGATATCCTACCTTTATCTGAGTCAAGAAGTCGGGATGTCTAATTAAGACTTTTTAACTTAATCACAACATCA
Organism: Calothrix sp. CSU_2_0; assembly: GCA_012034595.1. Taxonomy (GTDB): domain Bacteria; phylum Cyanobacteriota; class Cyanobacteriia; order Cyanobacteriales; family Nostocaceae; genus Brunnivagina. The sequence continues at coordinate 2,731 of JAAUPE010000063.1, forward strand.
ATTTATTAGGTTAAACATGCATTTAACAACACCCTTAACAATGATGGGCTTTTTTCGTAAAAGCGAGGGTACATGGTTTACCCAACGTGCAGTCCATCACTTTGACTCAGTAGAAGATGAGTCAGGAGAATCAAATTTAACTATCGAAGTACTCAATAAAAACGATCCACGAGTTCAAGAAATCTGCGACTCCCAAGGGATTGACCCCAATTTAGCAACAGGTGGTGCAAGCTTTGCCTGGCAGGTGAATTTAGATATTAGGGAATTATCGAGTGGAAACGCAGCGATTTTAGTTGATGTACCTGACACAGAAAATACAAAAATAGGAAAACTCATTCGTAACCAGGGATATGTCGAAACAATTCCAGTTGTTAGCAGATACAACTTTACGGATGAGGGAGTCTTAACAATTGATACTAATTACGACAATAACCAGGGACAAGAACGCTGTTGGTTTATTAACGATGACTTTAGAGTTCGTGTCAGCAGCGTACGAATGATGAATGGTATTAACTTGATGACCTACTGTTCCGAACGACGCTGTGTATCTGATGACACTTTAAAACAGATGATAGAGGCAAATAAGCAGAGATTAAGGAATTAGGAATAGAAAGGAGAAAAGATAATCCCCAATCCCCAATTCCCAATTCCCAATCCCCACTATTACAGAATGTTGCTTTGTTTCCGAGATTTGAGACTTGTATTGTTTGCATCCCTTATGTTCGGGGGAAAGGATTAATTAAGTTAAAGCTTTATGTACAAGCCTTTTCTGGAATTTTTAGAAAAAGAGCTATTCCGACGTTTCGATTTACAAAATCGGGCTATCCCTTCTGGGTTAGAACTTAACGTTAGCGATCGCGGTAGACATCCAGCTACAATTCGCAGTTGGTGTTACCAATGCCAGGAGCTAAGAAAAATCCGATATACATATATAGACGCTGGGGAAGCTTCGCAAATTTTTAATAGTGTTATCTACCCCAATCATTATTACGATTTACCGCTTTTAGGGATTGATTTTTTATCTTTTGGTAAAGTTAAAAACCTGATTGTACTTGATTTTCAACCATTATTTCAGGATGCTGGATACCAGCAAAAATACATCGATCCTTTAAAGTTTTTACATGACAAATATCCAGATTTAGCACAAAATTTGGAAATGAAGTTTTACGATGCTAATCAGTATTTCTCGAAATATTTGCTTTTTGCTAAAACTGACTCGCACACTGTATCAACACGAGTTTTTGCTGCTTTTCAAGATTACTTGAATTTGTATTGGCAAATGCTAGAAGAAGCGCAACCATTAACTGATGAAAGCGATATTCAACGAATCATTAAAGCGCAAAAAGACTACGACCAATATAGCGCCGAACGTGACCCTGCATCTGGTTTATTTAGTAGCTATTTTGGTCATGAATGGTCAGAAAAATTTTTACATGAATTTCTGTTTGAAGACGCTGTTCCGTTAGCTACATCTGTGAGGAAATAGTTAGGAGTTAGGAATTAGGAGTTAGGAGTTAGGAGTTAGGAGTTAGGAGTTGGTAGACTTATAATCTTTTATTCTTAACTACTAATTACTAAGCATGAAGTTTTAGCAATTTAACTATATAATAACTTCCTGGAAATGAAATATTCTAATTATATATCTATCAATAGTATAATGTTTTAAAGGTGGAGAAACTCCGCCCTACAATTTTTAGATTAACCATTAACCACTAACCACTAACCATTAAACTAAAATTTAATTTATGCTTTATCAACCATTTCTAGACTATGCGATCGCTTATATGCGATCGCGCTTAGAATTAGAAGCTTACCCGATTCCAGAAGGCTTTGAGTCAAAATCTGCTGTTGTTGGCAAAGGAAAAAATCAAGAAACTGTCCTCACAACTAGCCATGCTTTCCAAACAGGAACATTGCGACAAATACGTGCAGCACATGTTCAAGGTGGGAAATCTTTACAAGTCCTAAATTTCGTTATTTTTCCACATTTAAATTACGATTTACCCTTTTTTGGTGCGGATTTAGTCACACTTCCAGGTGGGCATTTAATCGCTTTAGATATGCAACCACTTTTTCATGATGATGCATCATATCAAGCAAAATATACCGAACCTATCCTGCCGACTTTTCATTCTCACCAACAGCATTTACCTTGGGGGGGAGATTTTCCCGAAGAAGCAAAACCATTTTTTTCACCAGCTTTTCTCTGGACTCGTCCGCAAGATACAGAAGTTGTTGAAACCCATGTTTTCGACGCTTTTAAAGATTATCTCCAAGCTTATTTTAATTTTGTCGAACAAGCTGAACCAATCACAGATTCCCAACATTTAGCCGCGATTGAACAAGCACAATTGCGATATCTACGTTACCGAGCAGAAAAAGACCCCGCACGAGGTATGTTCAAACGCTTCTATGGTGAAGAATGGACTGAAGAATACATCCACGGTTTCCTGTTCGATTTAGAGCGTAAATTAGCACCTGTATAAGTCGGACATTGATTTTGTGACAAATTTAACCAAAAACAATCACGTAGAGACGTTCCGGTGGAACGTCTTTTCCAATTTGATTCAGTGGAACTTCCACCGGAACGTCTTTTCCAATTTGATTCAGTGGAACTTCCACCGGAACGTCTTTTCCAATTTCATCACCGGAACGAACTACTGCGAGTTTTAACCCCTTGCCTTAATTTAAATGTAAAGCTATGTAAACAATTGAAACTACGTCACAATAATTTTTAATAAAAATGAGGGCAAAGGCATTGTATAAACTTATTTTGGAAGGTAAAAACACAAATTGGGGTTGACCAAAGTGTTGCTTGCTCGGCTTTCCAGTATTTGAAACTAAAGTTTAAGTTTTGTTAAAAACTTTTAATTTAGAAGCCTGGATGCCATTAAACTGTATCGTAGATGTCTGTTTATACCTTTCGTACTGCTGTCGCAATGTGACATCGGTAAAAAGCTGAAAGTTTTGAAGCAGAACAAATCTAAAATCAAGCAGATAGGAGATTAGATCGATGTTAGATGCGTTTGCCAAAGTAGTATCCCAAGCTGATGCTCGTGGTGAGTACCTCAGCACTGCTCAATTGGATGCTTTGTTGAACATGGTTCGCGACGGAAACAAGCGGATGGATTCGGTAAACCGTATTACCAGTAATGCATCAGCGATTGTTGCTAACGCAGCTCGTTCTTTGTTTGCAGAACAGCCCCAGTTGATAGCTCCTGGTGGAAATGCTTACACAAGTCGTCGTATGGCTGCTTGTTTGCGCGACATGGAAATCATCTTGCGCTATGTAACCTATGCAGTATTCTCAGGTGATGCTAGCGTTCTCGACGACCGTTGCTTAAACGGACTACGGGAAACCTACTTAGCATTAGGAACCCCTGGAGCATCTGTTTCAGTTGGCGTTCAAAAAATGAAAGAAGCAGCATTGGCTATTGCTGGTGACCCTAATGGTGTTACCAAAGGTGATTGCAGCGCTCTTATGTCTGAAATTGCTAGCTACTTCGATCGCGCAGCAGCAGCTGTCGCATAATTTCTCAAAAACCATTAGCTGACCTAAATGTCAGTTAAAGAAAACCACTTTCAAACAAAATTTTGTAAAAGGGAGATACCTGACTAATGAAAACTCCTCTTACCGAAGCTGTATCAGCTGCTGATTCTCAAGGACGTTTTTTGAGCAGCACCGAAGTTCAAGTAGCTTTTGGTCGTTTCCGTCAAGCAAACGCTAGCTTAGAAGCTGCTAAAGGTTTGACTTCAAAAGCTCAAAGCTTGGCAGAAGGTGCAGCAAATGCTGTATACCAAAAATTCCCATATACCACCCAAATGCAAGGCAACAACTTTGCTTCTACCTCTACTGGTAAAGCTAAGTGCGCTCGTGACATCGGCTACTACTTGCGGATGATCACCTATTGTTTGGTTGTTGGTGGTACTGGTCCAATGGATGACTACCTCATCGCTGGTTTGGCTGAAATCAACAAGACTTTCGATTTGTCTCCTAGCTGGTATGTTGAAGCTTTGAAATATATCAAAGCAAACCACGGTTTGAGCGGCGATCCTGCTGTTGAAGCTAATTCCTACATTGATTATGCAATCAATACCCTGAGCTAAGTTCGGGTTTTGCCCGGAAAGTTGAGCGACTAGCTGGCAGATTAGCTAGGAGTTGTTTATCTTTCCGGGCATGTTTTTTAGATTTGGTTTTCAGAATGATTTTTCAGAAAATATGAGTCAAGCAAGTAATACGAAATCTGCTTTCTAGTTTCTAATAATTTCTTTTTTCGATAAGTCAAAATCTAAAATACTAATTCACTATTTTCATAGAAATCGGGTTTGTTGGGTTTGGGTTTGTTGAACGTGGGTATGTTTTTAAAATTTCAATTCTGGTTTTCAATTCTGCGATTCAATTCTGCGCTTCAATAAATGCGATTTTTTGATATCGACTTGAATTACTGAATCGGTATTGTAGATATCGAGGAAATTTCTAGATAGAATAGAAAGTAAAAAATGCCTGTAACAAAGTATCGATAATGAAATCGAGTGCGTTCTAGGCATGATTTGGTGCGAAAGTAAGCAATTAGCAGTTAATTGTTTCCAGAGCAAACTGTTGGTAGCAACTCAGTATTTTCTCTTCAGAGTTCACCTTCGTTATAAAGAGTAATTCAATGGAAACGATGGAAACTTTAGAACTACGTGCCGATCGCAACGAGACAGACATTGAAATCATTGTTCGAGCTGTTTATCGTCAGGTATTGGGCAATTCTTACTTGATGGAAAGCGATCGCTTATTAAGTGCTGAGTCGTTGTTGAAGCAAGGGCAACTTTCAGTACGAGAATTTGTGCGTGCGATCGCGAAATCAGAACTATACAGTGAAAAGTTTTTCCAAAACAACTCACAAGTTCGTTTCATCGAACTCAATTACAAGCATTTTTTAGGACGCGCTCCCGAAGATGAGTCTGAGATAGCATATCACGTAGACCTGTATAACGCACAAGGCTACGCGGCTGAAATAGACTCATACATTGACTCACTCGAATATCAACAAAATTTTGGCGACAATATTGTTCCCAACTATCGTGGATTCAAAAGCCAGGTTGGACAAAAGAACGTTGGCTTTAGTCGCATGTTCCAGTTGTACCGAGGCTATGCTAACAGTGACAGCAGCCAAGGATACAAACAAGGACGCTTAACCTGGGAAGTAGCGAAAAATACTGCATCACCCATTCATGCAGCTTCGTCATCTGCATTAGCAGGTACAGGAAGCGGAAACCGAGGTGATCTTTATCGACTGCGGGTAATGCAAGCAGCATCCTCGAAAACAACAGTGGTGCGTCGAATAACTACAGAAATCCTCGTACCATTCGAGCAGCTTTCGAGCAAGTTGCAGCAATTGAACCGCAAAGGAAACAAGGTGATGAGTATTACTTTGGCGTAAGTTAAAGTTAGGAGTTAGGAGTTAAGAATTAAGAGTTAGGAGTTAGGAGTTAAGAATTAAGAGTTAGAACTTGGAAATAAAGAGTCGGAATTTAGAGACTATGTTTTTATTTCTTTTTTAGCTACAATTTTGCAATTCTTACTTAGAGACTTCCAAATAAAAATATCCCAAAATTTCTTGTGGTGCAGGCATCTTGCCTGCTAATAATAAAAGGATAGGCATCCTGACCGTCCCACAAGATTGGATCGTATTTTGATGGGGTTTTCTTACAGTTAGTCAATGCTATTAATTAATAACTCACAACTCACAACTCATAACTCCTAACTCCTTGCTCATACCTCATACCTCCTCACTATTTTTTAAGGAGAATCAAAATAAATGGCAATAACAACCGCAGCATCGCGTCTAGGAACCGAGGCTTTTGCAAATTCATCTCCAGTTGAACTGCGAAATAATGCCACAAAAGAAGAAATAGCAATAGTTATTTCGACTGTTTATCGTCAGCTTTTAGGTAACGACTATTTGATGAAGTCGGAGCGCCTTATTAGTTCTGAATCGCTTCTGCGTGATGGTAAAATTACAGTACGCGATTTCGTTAGTCAAATTGCAAAATCGGAACTGTACAAGAACAAATTCTTTTACAACAGCTTCCAAACTCGCGTTATCGAACTTAATTACAAGCACTTGTTAGGACGGGCACCTTACGACGAATCAGAGGTAGTTTATCACCTCGACTTGTATCAAGAAAAAGGTTACGACGCTGATATTGACTCGTACATTGATTCTCCAGAGTACGAAGCAAACTTTGGCGAAAATATCGTTCCTTACTATCGCGGTTTCCAAACTCAAACTGGACAAAAAACCGTTGGATTTAGCCGCATGTTCCAACTTTATCGCGGTTATGCCAATAGCGATCGCGCCCAACTCAGAGGCACAAGTTCCCATCTCGCTGGTGAACTCGGACGTAACAGCGCATCTACCGTAGTTGCACCATCAGGTACTGGTGAAGGTTTTACTTACGTTGCTCCCCAAAGAGGTGTTACTCCCAATAGTACTTTTGGTGGTGGAGCTACTTTCGGTAAAGAAGGTAGACTTTTCCGTGTGGAAGCTTCTAAAGTATTCGGTGCAGGTTATCCCAGCACTAGAAGAGTTAACCAAGCTGTAGTAATTCCTTACGAAGAACTATCATCTTACATGCAAAGAGTGCAAAAACAAGGCGGTAAAATCGCGAGTATTACTCCACTTTAGTTGATGGGTAGTGGTTAATGGTTAATGGTGAATAGGTAATGGTTAATAGTTAATAGATAAAATTAAAATCTTTCTCCATTGAAATTTAGGTAGAAAGTTGATTTGATTCTAAACTACTAATTATTAATCAATAATTATTCAGTCATTAACCACTAACCACTAAATTAATTAATCAATAATAATTAACAAAAATTAAATCAAAACTATGCTAGGTCAAATCGCCAACAACTCTACATCCACTAGTCGCTATTTCCGCTATGAAGTTGTCGGATTGCGTCAAAACGAAGAAAACGACAAATCAGATTATCAACTTCGTTCCAGCGCTAGTACTTTTGTCACCGTTCCCTACAACCGAATGAATGCAGAAATGCAACGAATTACCCGTATGGGTGGCAAAATAGTCAGAATTGAGCCTTTGCACGCAGAGGCTAAATCGGGTGATAACGGAGAGAATGCTTTTACAAATGAATTCGAGTAGTCCAGATAATTTTGAACTTTCACCACCAACAGATGTACCTGCTGGTGGTGAATCTTTAACTGTAGATCGAGCGATCGCAAATTTGGCAGGTACAGATTTAGGGTTGCGGTTTTATGCCGCTTGGTGGTTAGGACGATTTCGAGTCAACGAACCCCAAGCAGTTGCAGCGCTGATTACAGCACTTGCCGACGAAGATGATAGAACCCCCGAAGGTGGTTATCCTTTACGACGTAATGCGGCACGGGCACTTGGTAAATTAGACGATAAAAGTGCAGTTCCTGGATTAATTAAAAGCTTAGAATCCACTGACTATTATCTTCGTGAAGCTGCCGCAGAATCCTTGGGGACGTTAGGTGATGCTAGGGCAATTCCACCTTTAAATAATTTACTTTTAACACAACTTAAAGCTGGCGAATTTATTCCCCAGCAAGGTGAGTATAAACAGCCATACGATGCCATCTTGGAAGCTCTGGGAAACTTAGGAGCTAAAGAATCCACACCGTATATTCAACCTTTTTTAACACATCCCACCGAGCTAGTACAATACTCAGCAGCACGGGCAATGTACCAACTGACCCAAGAAGCAATATATGGTGAAAGGTTAGTCAGGGCATTAGCAGGGGATAATTTACAGTTGCGACGAGCAGCTCTGGGAGACTTGGGAGCTATCGGTTATTTACCAGCAGCAGATGCGATCGCGCAAACCTTAGCAGAAAACAGCTTGAAAATAATTTCCTTGAGAGGATTATTAAAACATGAGGTGGGGCAGATGACACCCCCCACCCCCACTTTGTCTGAGAGTGCTATAAAAGTCATGAAATTGATGGATTCTTTGCTTTAGAAAATTAGAATCTCTTTAAAAAATAGATGGAGTTTAAATAGTTTAGTAGGGTTAAACTAGGGAATATTTGATTAAGAATAATTCAATATTTGAGTATCTAAAGTATGGGAAATTTTGAATTAAAAACGCAAAAATTAAAATAAAATTAACTCCTAATTCCTAATTCCTAACTCCTAACTTCTAACTCCTAACTTCTAACTCCTAACTCCTAACTTCTAATTCCTAACTCCTAACTTCTAATTCCTAACTCCTCACAAAGAAAAAATTATGACTAATAATAGCGTTGCCCAACAATTAATTCGTGCTGTTGAAGAAGCCGATTCATCGATAAAACTACTTGAAGCCGTCCAAAATTTAGCCGCAGCTGGTTTAGAAGAAACTGTACCCACATTAGTAGCTGCTTTAGGGTATAACAATCCAGGAGCTGCGGTAGCTGCGGTAGATGGATTGATACAGATTGGTGAACCAGCAGTTCAACCATTATTAGAACTAATTGATAATTTTAATTATGGAGCAAGGGCTTGGGCTGTGCGAGCATTAGCAGGAATTGGCGATCCTCGCGGAGTTGATACCTTACTGGATGCGGCTAAAAATGATTTTGCCCTGAGTGTGCGTCGAGCAGCAGCGAGGGGTTTAGGAACTGTGCGCTGGCAGGAATTAACTCCAGAAGCAGCGCAAACATCCCAGCAGCAAGCATTAGATGTGTTGATGGAGGTTTGCCAAGATTCGGAATGGGTAGTACGTTATGCTGCTGTGACTGGTTTAGAAGCGCTGGCTGTTGCGGTTAATCAGACGCAAACTTCCCTAATTCATTTTGTGATTGAGCAATTAGAGCAGATGGCAAATCTGGATGGGGAAGTCGCAATTCGTGCCCGTGCATGGATGGCTTTACACCAGTTGCAGGTTGAAGTTAGGGTTTAATTCATGAAATTTGTGCTTGCAGATGCGATCGCAACCCAATCACTCGGTTGTAAATTTGGTGAGTTATTGCCTGGTGGTAGTGTCATTTTACTCTCAGGTGATTTAGGTGCGGGAAAAACGACTTTTGTCCAGGGAATCGGTGCAGGATTGGGAATTTCTGATGCGATCGTTAGTCCAACTTTTACTTTAATTAATGAATATACTGAAGGTCGGATTCCACTTTACCATCTTGATTTATACCGTTTGCAAGCGAATGAAGTTTCTGCGCTCAATTTAGACAGCTATTGGGAAGGGTTGGAGGTAAAACCGGGTATTGTTGCCATTGAATGGGCAGAAAGAATGCCTTATAAACCGGATAGTTATTTAGAAGTGCGATTAATCTATGCAAATAGTAGCGGAAATGATGGTGAAATCCGCGAAGTTGAAATCATTCCCGTTAATTTTATTAATTGGCACAACGAAGAAATTAGAAATCTAGTTCTCTCCTCTTCTCTTTTGCAAGGGGAGGGTTAGGGTTTTTCAAGGGTTTTCGATTAACTTGTTTTCATTCCTCGAATACAATTGACGATGATATCGAGACGGAAGTTATCTACTAAGTTATTTAAATTTTGAATCAGGACAATTTCTGAATCAGGAATTTGATTAATTAATTCTATAACTAATTGGTCGTTTAAACTTAGGGCTGCAAAATGTAGTGTATCAATCCATTCTGGTGACATGATACTGAGTAAATCACCTGTGAGTTGTAATGATGTAACTATTTCTTTACTTGGGTCTAGTTGAGGATTTAATTTAGAATTTAATTTAGGCTCTATTTCGTATTTATAATCAACATCTAAATAGCGCACAATTGTTTCATATAGCAGTTCTTCTGGAAATGGCTTACCAATAAAGTCATCACAACCAGCTTGAAAAATATTTTCTTTTTGCTCATCAAAAGTACTAGCAGTTAAAGCAATAATGACTGTGGATATAAAATCCGGATTTTCCTGCTTGAATCCCTTTTCTAATTTCCGAATAATTTGAGTTGCTTGATAACCATCTATATCTGGCATCCGAATATCCATTAAGATAAGATGGGGATGCCATTTTTTCCAGATTTCTAGAGCTTCTAAACCGTTTGTAGCTTGTTTAATTTTAAATCCCAAAGGTTCGAGTAATTTCATTACTAAAAGCGAATTTTCGGCGTTATCTTCCGCAATTAAAATTCGGTATTCTTTCTGATTTTTAATCAGACTAATATTTTTTTGATTTGTAAATTTCAGTTCTACTTCACTAGCAATTGCAAGACTATATTTAATATTAAAACTAAAAATAGACCCTTGATTGGGAAGACTACTAACCCTAATATCTCCACCTAATAATTTGACATATTCACGACTAATTGCTAGACCTAGACCAGTTCCTTCTGTTGATTCTCGACCGACATCTGTTTGTACAAAAGGATTAAATAGAGTCTCAATTTCTTCGAGTGAAATACCTAAACCAGTGTCGGCAACTTCAAAGACGAGATAATCTAATTGTTGTGAATTGAAGTTATTAGTTACTTGGGAATATTTGCTGAGTAAAGGATTGGTATAATTTTCTTCCTGTATATATTTTGAATTGTGTAATGATGCTGCACTATCAGCTATTAATTCTCTACTAGTTCCTGGTAATAAGTTGTTCCTATTTTTGATGAATCTGATTCCTTGAGTAATTAGTTGATGCTTACTTTTAGCCCAAGATAAATAATTATTTTTATCGCTTATTCTCTGATTTTTTAATGTTTCACAATCTCTAAAATATAAAGATTTATCTGTAGCTTGGTCGGGTGAAAACTGATTAACCATTGAACTAGTAAAATCAGAATTATCTTGTTTATTTTGAGTATGTTGTGACTCAGTTTGTAGTCGTACACGCAAAATAACACTACCTTGTTCGGTAAATTTAATCGCGTTAGTTAATAAATTAATCAAAACTTGACGAAGTTTGCCTTCATCACTGTAAATATACTGTGGAATATTTCCGACTAACTTAAATTCAAATTCTAAACCTTTGGTTTTGGCTCGTAATTGCAACATTTGTTGAATCGAATCCAATAGTACGTATAAATCAAACGTTTTTTCAACTAATACCGTTCTCCCTGCTTCTATTTTCGACATTGATAAAACATCATTAATTAGTTCGAGTAAATTTTTACCACTCCGATTAATGATTTCAATATGTTGTTGTTGTTCCCTAGTTAAATCTTGGTCATGGGAGAGAATTTGACTAAAACCGAGAATGGCATTTAATGGAGTGCGTAATTCGTGACTAATGTTTGCCAAAAAAGTACTTTTAGCAACATTTGCCGATTCTGCTTGCTTTTTCGCTTTCTCCAATGCTAAATTTTTTTCCACCAATTCTTGAGTTCGCGATCGAACTTTCATCTCCAGGGTTTGAGTGTAGTTTGCTAAAGCTTTGTGTGAGAGTTGCAATCTTTGCCAAAGTAAATAAATCCGACTGACTAATCCTGCACTCACTAATGCCAACATCGGTGATGCTACAGTAATCCACCATCCAGCCAAAAATAATAAATAAGCGCTACTAACTAAACTTGTAACCGCGATCGCAAATATGACAATTTTCCATTTAAATTGGGAAGTCAATCTTATCCGCAGTCGTTGCGATTTTACTTCCCATCCCAGTACTGAACCCACGCTCGACCAAAGTAAAATCCATAACCATCCCCACTTCTCAGGCATCCCCCGCAAAAGCTGTCTGTTATCTAAAGCTGCACTCAAAATCTGATTGGTTAAGTCCGCATGGAGTTCTACACCCGACCAGGCACTACGAACACTAGTAGTATAAGGTGTATAAAATCTTTCGCTAATACTTTCGGCAACGGAACCAATTAAAACTATTTTACCTGACAATAAATTTGCGGGTACGCGGTCTGCCAGTAAATCAGAAATCGAAATTTTTGTCACCCCTTGTTGAGATTTACGAAAATTTGCCAAAATCTGATATCCACCCACATCAGCACGCACATAACCACCTTCGCTCTCCTGCAAAGGTACAAACTTGGCTTTCCCAAGTTTGAGGGTTCCGTCTTTTCCTTGACTTTGAAGTTGAATATTTTTGGCTTCTAAATAAGTTAGCGCTAGTTTTGCCCCCAGAGTTAGGGTTGGTTCGCCATTCTCTGTTTTACTACCCTTGACTCGTACCGACAATAAGTAACGTCGAACCTTGGCATCAGCATCAACTACAAGGTCACAAGCTGCAATTTGATTGCGATCGCTTAAAATTGGTGGAGGTTCAACTACGGGGCTATTCCCATTATTTGATACTTTGTGGATACCGATGAGATTTGGTGTGGAAGCATAAAGTTGTAATAATTCTTGATGTCCGGGTTTAACAGGTAGATTGCGATATAAGTCTAATCCGATTACCAGTGGTTGCTTTTGTTTAATTTTGTTGAGTAATTTTACCAAGGTTGCATCGGAAATCGGCCAGCGTCCCAAGCGTGACAAATCGGACTCATCGATAGTTACAATGACTATACGATTTTTTGCGGATTCCTCAGGACGCAGGCGAAATAACTGGTCTAAAATTGCATATTCGAGAAACTGAAATACCCCTGTTAGTTGCAAAGCGATCGCAATCATCGCCACACTTATTGCAGTTGTTTCAACACCATGCAATCGAATAAGTCGTTTTTTTAGCCTTTTCCACATAATTAAAGGATTACGGAGTGGGACAATAGGGTTTTAGAAACGTCCCGATGTAACATAACATTTTCAGTTATGGAAACCGTCTTTAATATTTACCAGAATTTTCAGCATATTCAGAGCAGGGTTTACGGCAGAACCGAGTTAGGTGTCAATTTACGGTGGCAATGACAGTCAAACCAACGGATGTTAATAGGTCGTTCCAGGATTGGGAAAGTTGGGAGTTACTCGGTTCTAGCTTTTGGAGTTCGATAATTGTTGCGACTGCATCGTACCAAAAGCCTTGTTTGGCATAAAAAGAAACACGCTCTATTGCTGTTGCTTTGGCTAATTGTTGCTGAATTGACTTGCTTAATGGTGTATGTTCGATCCAACCTCCGACTACTAAATCTTCTGTTCTGTCTTTAGGATTGCAAGCTACGGCAAATGACCAATAGTAGGTTTGATTCGGGACTAAATGTGGTGCATCCTCTGGTAGACGAATATTGATTAGACCAGCTTGATTAGCAATGGGTATGTTTTGTTGATAAATCCCGTTCATTTCCTTGTCAAACAAGCTAAACTCTGCCGATTGAGCGCTGGTTTGGGGAAGATGAACAAAGAATACAGGATGTTGCGATCGCGATAAGCCAATATGCTTACCGGGGCTGAGGGCTGTTAAGATTGGATGACGATTAGATGGGGTTGAAGCACAAGCTAAAGCTATAGGACGGGAACCACCACCAGCAGTACCCCCGCGTGGTGCATCTCTTTTTGGTGGCTCAAAACGGGTGTAAGTTGCTTTTGCTGACCATCCAGTAAAAGTGAAATTTGTCACCATTACTACTGATGCCAAGATAATTACAGTCGCGTTGCTCTTTAAAGTGTGAAAAAGCATCTTTAGTTAATTATAAATTTAGGTTTTAGTTTGAGAGGTTATCAATCAGATTCTACTAATGTTGTTGTGATGGGGAGAAAGACTTGCTTTTTTGCCATCTCTACAAAAAATCTCCAAAATGTTGCATTCTGTCTCCTGAGTTTTTGTATAGTCCAACTCAATTATCTAGCCTCTAAAGCCAATTGCCAACTAGTATAAAAGCCGCCCAGTAATAAGGATGTTTAAATTCAGGTTTTTTCAATAGTTCTAACTGCGCCAATCGTAGTGCCTCAGCTTTTGATACACCTGATGTGAGTAATTCTTTGTAAAAAGCCCCCATCAAATCTGCTGTTGATTCATCGCTAACAGTCCACAGCGAAGCAAGAGTACTACGGGCACCAGAACGCACTGCAACCCCAGCAAGTCCTAAAGTAGCTCGTTCGTCACCTTTAGCAGTTTGGCAGGCACTAAGCACTAATAAATCGATGGGTAAGGAACCTTTTAGATTGCGATCGCTCATCAATCGACTCAATCGCTCGATATTAATTTCTCCGTTCCAGGTTTTGATAAAGGTATTGCTGGCTTTGGAGCTAAATTGTCCGTGGGTTGCTAAGTGCATAATTGAGTATGAGGGTTTCTGCAATTTGGCTTGGAGTTTGTCGATGGTGAATTGCTCGTTGAGTAGCGTTGTCGTGGGCATTTTCTGACTCAGAAGCTGTATTTCTCGCTCAACTCCAGGTAATGGGGAAAGCTCCCCATTTGCTGCGGTTAGTCCACCTGCTAATATTTGAATGCGATCGCGAGCGCGGGGTTGGGCTTGAAATAGTTGTAAACTTGGTGCTAGGGCAATTTGATAGTTCTCTACTAGATATTTTTCACCATTGTATAATGCTGCTAACGGTATATTCCGCAGGTTGCCATCAAGAATAAATACTAGTGTATTGATGTGGTTTTGAGTTAGAGTCGGGATTATAGGTGCTATCAACCAGGTATAAATTTGTTTAGCAACCGTCAATCTTTCTGTTGTAAATGAAGTGCGTCGTAGCGACTGACGCATATTTTTGATGTCTGCTTCGACTTGAGTTTGGGGGATTTGAATTGGGAAATGGCTTAGGGGTTGGTTGGGTAATGAGAGAATAATTTCTATGCGATCGCGTAAAATAATCGGGTAAATTAGAGCTGAAGAAGGGTCAATTTTTTCGATGGGTATGGTTTTGCGATCTAAACAAGCTTCACGGAAGAAGTTTGCCAGTTCTGCAAGTTGGAGTGCGTCAATTGTTTCTCTTGCGGAGATGAGATTTTCTTGTTTTTGGAAAGTGGAATTATTGGGGGTATCTTGTAATAGTAAATCTACAAGTTCACGATAAACTGGTTCAACGCTTTCACGAAAGGAAAATTGGATATCTTGATTGATTGCGACTATATCTTGACGGAGAGATTGTAAGTCTTGAAATGCCTGCTTGTAGTTTGCGATCGCACCTGGTATATTACCTTGAATTTTTAAAATTCGTCCCATTTGCCATTGCCATTGATAAGCGATATCGGGAGCGTTAATGTTTTCTGCTACGTGTAAAGCTTGTTTGGTTAAGTTTGTTGCTTGTTCCCACTGCTGTGTTTGTTCGTAGAGATTCCCCAATTTTCCTAATGCGGTTGATTCTGCACGATAATTTCCTAAAATATGCGCTTGATGTTGGGCATTTGCGAGTAATTTGGCTGCTTGGATGGATGAATTGGGAAGATGTATGGCTGAATTGTTGGATAGTTTTACTAAGTTAGTCGCTAATTCAATTTCTGCATAAATTTTAGTTTGATTGGGAGGCAATTTGGGGATTTCGGTTTGAATTTTCTGTAATAATTTTTCAGCTTCTGAATGACGGTTGAGTTGCCATAAAATATCTAATTGATAAAGTTGAGCTTGTAATTGGATTTGGAGTTGGTTTTGTGATTGGTTTTGATTGAAAATGAAATAGTTTGGATTAGCTGCTTTCTGAAAAAAATCTAGTGCTACGTCGATTTTATGCTCGATATTGGCAAGTTTACCTAAGTTCAGTAATGCGATTTGGGTTTCGATAGGCAAACTTAGTTTTTTCGCTATTTTTAAACTATTTTCTAGGCTATATTTAGCGCTAGAGTAGTCTCCAACAATTCGTAAACTATTTCCAAGATTTAATAAACCGGAAAATTTTAGTTGCGAGTCGGGTTGTTGTAAGAGCGAAATTGTAACTTGTTTAAATAGATTATTGGCACGGATAAAATAACCTAATGTTTGCAATGCTCTTGCTTGATTAATTTGTGTACCAATCTCACCAACCTTATCTCCTAGTTTTTGATATTGTTTTTCTGCTTGTTCCCAAGCTACTAATGCAGCTTCTATTTTCCCTTGGCTAAATAGTAAATCACCTTGATTATTGAGGATTTGGGCATAAACCAAATTATCTGTTGATTGCGAACTAGGTTTAGCAATTATTTTTAGTGCAGCATGACTAACTTTATCTGCTTCTAATGGTTTACCTAATTGTTGATATCCCAACGCTAAATAGCTTAATGTCAAAGCTTGGTTGCGACGATAATTATGTTTTTCAAAGTAGGAAATAGCATCTTTCCACGCATTCACTGCCTCTGTAAATTGTCCAGCTTGATAGAATATTTGCCCTTGTTTTAATTGAGAATCAGATAAATAAGAAATGTGGGGAGATTCAGCAATCGCAATAGTATAAATACTAAATGACGTAAAAAATCCTAAAACTAAGTAAATGATGAATCTGCGGCATAAGCGGAGATATCTTATTTTGATTATTGACAATAAGAAGAACAGTATTTTCTGTTTGTTTGGGTGTTTAACAACATTTATAGTTAGTTTAAAAAAGATATTTTTCACAAACTTAGATAAAATTCCTATACACAGCAGATTTTATAAATACACATAAAAGATAACAACCACAGAGAGTAATTCATCGAGGAATTACTGGCAACATCTCACTTTCGTAAAAACATTTTTGTCAGCATTGTTCTCGATTTACTCCTCCTACCAAAGTCCAGGATTATTGAATTTATCTGCATTTTCTGCGATCGCAACCACAAGTACCGGATTTAAAATAACATATTTTCCAGACAATGTATAAATACCGACTATTGCTTGCTCGAATATAGTGCGATCGCTCGAACTAAATAGCTTCGAGATATGGCACTGTAGCATCCATACGTAATCAAACCTTTTAAATTAACTTCACATCAAATAAGAGTAATTACTGCCTAAGCTATTAATTGATTTATACCTCAGTAATTACGTAGAAAATAGATCGGTTGATTAAATACAGCTTGCGTTCGAGAATGCTGTTGTTTACCCTAATTTGTATTACATCCAAGTGAGAAAGCTATAATTCTCACTTCCAAAACAATTTAATACCAATTTGAAAAAAAATGCGACAGATAGATTTGTAAGGGTTTAGCCTTACATATTGTCTATGTGTTGCAATGCTTTATTAAATAATTTTATCAACGTAGAAAATTGCACCCGATAATATCCAAAGATTGGGGGAGTGATTTTACTTATGAAGAAAGAATAATAAAAAAATGAGAATTATCCCTCTGAAGATGTAAACAAAACCAATAAAAATCATTTTAAATATGATTATTCAACAAACTCAAACACCAGAACTGCTTGACTGGACTTGATTTTCTTCTTCAGTAAATTTTGAGAATAAAATTATGAGAGGAATGTGTAGTTTTGTACAGAATTTAGCGAAATATTTAGCTTTTTAGATTTTTAAGTATTTCCTCGTTTTTGGATAAGTAATTAAGGAAACCTAATCTATAGAAGAAAAATGAGGTTATAAATTTAAATATCTAGATTAAATTCCTAGATTAAATACCTAAACCATATCTACTTTGAAAATCGTAATTTTGTAAGTCTGGTTTCGCTATTGTGCAATCCAACATTAATTTAAGACGATAATGTTGGGTTGCGTTCCACTCCAGCCAGCCTACATAATACATCTTTTCAAAAACTAGCTTGTTCAATATAGACGCGGTTTAGATTAAACTTCTCGACAGAAAGCGATCGGGAATACCTATTTAATCTAAATGAGCTTGATGTCGCAGAGAAAAAGCATTCAACAAATTACTTTTTCTCTTATTTGTGCGACTGTTATTAACATAACTTGAATCTATCAACGTATATCAGCATCTATCCTGTGCTTTGATTAAACCTTGCCACGGAGAATAGTTGCAGAGAAATTATCCGTAAAAATGTCCAAAGTGTCAAAGTTCGCACCGATGGCAAGATTTGTGAGAAGCGTAAATTCTCCGTCAAATACCCTCTACGGTTAATTAACTCAGAAAAAACAAGTTGATATACCAGTTATATAAGTTTTGTTTGTGTGGGTTAAATTTTTGATTTTGTCCACTGACTAACGAGAATACTTTTGACAATATTTTTGTAGGTTTATACTCATGAATCATAACTTTCTCATTCCGAATACATTGCTAAATACCCAGTTTACAGATGCGACAGAATGGAATATTTGCGAATCGATTTTTAACCCCGTAAAATTGCATCATCAAGAGACAATATTTACCCTGGGAAACGGATATTTAGGTACAAGAGGGACATTTGAAGAAGGTTATCCAGGGGATAATCAGGCAACTTTCATTAATGGAATTTATGATGATGTCGCTGTTGTCAAAACAGAACTTGTAAATGTTCCTAATTGGTTAGATTTGACAATAACAATTGCTGGAGAAAAATTTCGATTAGATACAGGGGAAATTCTCCAATACAAACGCAGCTTAGATATGCGTTTAGGCTTAGTTAGTCGGGATATTCGCTGGCGATCGCCCAGAGGACATATAATAGATTTACACTTCCAGCGCTTTGCCAGTTTAGCAGAACAGCATATTTTAGCAGTTCGTTGCGAAATTACAGCAGTTGATTCGATTTGTGATATTTCTGTTGAAACCAGTTTTGACGAAGAAACCAAAACTCAAGGTGTCAAACACTGGCAAACTATTAATAGCGGCATTTCCCCCATTCCCCAAAACAGCAATACAGATAACTTTATTTGGTTGCATAGTCAAACTATACATTCTCATATTCAACTGGGTATGGCAGCAAAGCTAATAATTGAAGGAGAAATTGACCCTCAAAATTCCACTTCAAAATTAGAACCCAAACTAACTAAAACTTTCACCTGCATACCCGGACAAACTATTTCCCTAGAAAAAATTACAACTATATTTACCTCAAAAGAAAGCCAAAATCCCCTAGACTCAGCAATCGATAAATTATCCACAGCACCCAACTTTACCCACTTACTGGCAGCACATATCGCCGCATGGGAACAAATCTGGCAAAACAGCGATATCATCATTGAAGGCGACATTCAAGCACAAATAAGCGTCCGTTTCAACCTCTTCCAACTTCTGGCAGCAACACCTCGCAAAAGCGAAAAAGTCAGCATCCCCCCCAAAACCCTCTCAGGATACGCATATCGGGGACACATTTTTTGGGACACGGATATTTTCATCATGCCATTTTTAATCTTCACCCAACCCCAATTAGCCCGTAATCTCCTCGCATACCGCTATCACACCCTCCCAGGAGCAAGACGCAAAGCATTAGAAGCTGGATATCAGGGAGCAATGTATGCGTGGGAAAGTGCCGATACAGGTGATGAAGTGACACCACGCTGGGTAGAGAGTTCCACAGGTGAATTAATCCGCATTTGGTGTGGAGATATCGAAGTTCACATCAACGCTGATGTCGCTTATGGAGTATGGCAATATTGGCAAACCACAGGTGATAACGATTGGATGCGATCGCATGGTGCAGAAATCATCCTCGATACTGCAATTTTTTGGGAAAGTCGTGTCAAATGGAATCAAGCACAGCAATGTTACGATATTCTGGATGTAGTTGGACCCGATGAAAATCACGATCGCATTAATAATAATGCTTTTACAAATGTGATGGTACAGTGGCATCTCCAAGCTGCATTACAACTATGGGAATGGTTAACTGAAAATTATCCTCAAACAGCATTTTTCCTCCAACAAAAGTTAGGCATCAGCAACATTCGACGTGATAAATGGAAAGAAATAGCAAAGCACTTATTCGTCAACCAGGATGGGGAAACTGGATTAATCGAACAATTTGAAGGATTCTTTGATTTAGAAGATGTCAACCTAGCAGACTACGAACCCCGCACCAAATCCATGCAAGGATTACTGGGAATCGAAGCAACAAATCAAAAGCAAATTCTCAAACAACCAGATGTGCTGATGATGTTGTATTTATTGCGGGATATTTCCCCAGCAACCCACCCAAATCTACGCTGTGACCAAAAAACCCTTGAAACCAATTGGAACTACTATCACCCCCGCACAGACCATAGTTACGGTTCTTCCCTTGGTCCACCAATCCATGCAATTTTAGCCTGCGAATTGAATCAACCTGAAGAAGCTTACAACCGCTTTTTACAATCAGCATTAGTTGACTTGGAAGATACCCGCAAAAATGCCGATGAAGGTATTCATGCAGCGACTGCGGGGGGAGTTTGGCAAGCTATAGTATTTGGCTTTGCCGGGATTCGCATGACTAAATTTGGTCCCCTTGCTTGTCCGAATCTTCCCCCAACTTGGCAGCGACTCAAGTTCAAGTTGCAGTGGCAGAACCATTGGTATGAGTTTGATTTGACATCTGAAGGAGTCACTCAAATACCAGTAGTTCTTTACACTCCCATCTCGGATGTTATTTCCGATTTGGAGGAAGTAGTCGCAAATACCGTTGATTAGAAAAATCACCATTCCACAATTGATTCTACCGTAGGGGCTAACGGCTGTTAGCCCTTTTTTATATTGTTCAATCCCAGTTTTTATATTAAGTTATGTCAAGAAATAGTTAGGATAGATTCTCAATAAAATAAAACATGCTAAAAAACTATTGGGGTTAATAATCAATAAGTGAAAAATGTAGCGAGACCTACAAAACCAATCCCAAAACCAGATCGAAGCAACTATAGAGCGATAACATCGCAAAATTAATCATTTTCTCAATGCTGAATATTCTCTCACAGTCAGAATTTTCAGCATTTTAGAGATTCACTAACACCAATCAGTTGATGAATATTATCAATAAGGAGCAGTACGAGAAATAATGCAAACATACGAAAATCCCAATGTTAAGTATGACTGGTGGGCTGGTAATGCTCGGTTTGCCAAGATGTCAGGTCTATTCATCGGTGCCCACGTTGCTCAAGCAGCCTTAATAACTCTCTGGGCTGGAGCATTCACCCTCTTTGAGATTTCGCGCTACAACCCAGAAATCCCAATGGGTGAACAGGGGTTAATTTTATTACCTCACCTAGCAACTTTAGGATTAGGAGTCGGAGCAGGTGGAAAGATTTTAGATACCTATCCCTATTTTGTGATTGGAGCCATACACCTAATTTCATCTGCCGTTTTAGGTGCGGGTGGATTGTTTCACACATTCAAAGCACCTAAAAATCTCAAAGGTGCAGCAGGTCGTGTCGGAAAATTTCATTTTGAATGGAATGACCCCAAAAAGCTAGGTTTTATCTTGGGACACCATCTACTCTTTTTGGGTGCAGGAGCTTTGTTATTAGCTGCCAAAGCTATGTTTTTTGGTGGACTATATGACTCCGCAATTCATGATGTCAGAGTAGTTGTGAATCCGACTTTAAACCCATTCGTTATCTTTGGCTATCAGACTCACTTTGCCACCGTTGATAACTTAGAAGATTTGGTCGGTGGTCACATTTATGTCGGTTTGCTCCTAATTGGTGGTGGTGTCTGGCATATCATCCAAGAACCTTTACCTTGGGCAAAGAAGCTATTAATCTTCTCTGGTGAAGCGATTCTTTCCTATTCTTTGGGTGGTATTGCTCTTGCGGGGTTTGTTGCTAGTTATTTCTGTGCAGTTAATACCTTGGCTTATCCGGTAGAGTTTTACGGATCGGTGTTGGAATTAAAGTTTGGTGTCTGTCCTTATTTTTCTGACACGATAGAGTTAGCAAATGGCGCTCATACAGCAAGAGCTTGGTTAGCAAATTCTCATTTCTTCCTCGCATTCTTCTTTTTGCAAGGTCATTTGTGGCACGCTTTACGAGCTATTGGTGTTGATTTTAAAGAAGTTGAAAAAGCATTAAATAGTTTGGAAACGGAAACTAATGTGTAGGTAATATTGGGTTTTTGATGTTGAATACAAGTTTGTCTCTACATAAATTGTCAATCCAATTTTTTTGGGGCGAATAAAAATTTATTCTTGCATAAATCCAAAATACTTTGAGGGCGAAAAACTCTTAGTTTCTCCCTAAGTTTACAATACTTTGAGGGCGAAGAACCCTTCGCCCCTACCTGAATCCAAAACTCTAAAAATCTAAAATCTAATGACTATTACCACTGAAAATACATTTGCTGCGGGTACAAATTCATCTTGGTTAATTGGTAATTATCGTTTAACTGATTTATCTGGTCAATTATTAGGCGCTCATGTTGCTCATGCTGGTTTAATTATGTTTTGGGCAGGAACAACTACCATTATCGAAACACTAAAATATGTTCCAAACATGCCAATTTATGACCAGAGAATGGTTTTATTACCTCATTTAGCAACTCTAGGTTGGGGAGTAGGAAATGGCGGTGAGATAGTCGATACTTATCCCTATTTCGTAATTGGAATATTACATTTAGTTGCATCTGCTGTCTTAGGTGCGGGTGGTTTATTTCATGTTTTTCGTAGTCCACCAATTTTATATAATTCTGGAGGACAAACTGCTAAGTTTCACTATGAATGGAACGACTCAAAACAATTAGGTTTGATTTTAGGACATCATTTAATATTTCTAGGTTTAGGTGCCTTTTTGCTAGTATTGAAAGCAATGTATTTTGGAGGAATCTATGATACTGTAATTGGAAATGTTCGCATCATTGATAACCCTACCCTTGACCCAGGAATTATTTTTGGTTATTTGATGGGAATGAAAGATGGTAGCCAAAATCTTTTGGGAATGGCAAGTGTTGATAATTTAGAAGATGTCATTGGTGGTCATATTTGGATTGGTTTAATTTTAATTGTGGGTGGAGTGTGGCATATTATTGTGAAACCATTTGGTTTGATTCGGAGAATTTTACCTATTGAAAGTGGTGATGAAATTCTTTCTTATAGCTTGTTAGGTTTGGCTTTAATGGCTTTTATTTCTACTGCATTTGTTGGTTACAACACTACCGTTTTCCCTACAGAATTTTACGGTTCAGAACGTCTGGGATTGGCGAATGTTCAATTCTTCTTAGGTATTCTGGCTTTTTTAGGTTTTATCTGGCATCAAGTACGTGCAAGCCAAAGAACTAGTAATTAGTTAATTTTCTCAACACAGCTAAATAAATTTTATGCCTGCGGTTATCAGCAGTTAGTTAACTGTAGGCTCTTTTTTAGAATTTTGAGATTGTTTGATTCTGAGATTATTTTGAGGAAAATTCATGGTAGCAACATTGTTATGTGCTGTTTGTGCTTGGGTCATGTTAATGATTACACTTGCGAGTGTTTACACTACTGTGCGTAAAGGAATAAGCCATGTCACCAGACTGCACCAAATACCCTGCCACAATTGCGACTTTTTTACCAATGACTATCGACTCAAATGTACTGTGCATCCAGGTATAGCTTGTAGTGAAGATGCGATCGCATGTCGAGATTTTGAATTTAAAAGCGATCGCTGTAATTCTTGTCGGAAAGATACACGTAAACCTTTGAAAAATATATTTAATGCGAGAGTTTTGCAATAATTCTAGGTTTAGTGTAGTCTAGTTACTAGTTGAGTATTATTGCTAATAATGATTGGGAGAGAGAATGTCTGCAAAAATTGGACTGTTTTACGGCAGTACAACAGGTGACACTGATGCGATCGCTGAACTAATCCGTGATGAATTTGGCAGTAACAATGTCAGGTTACATTGCATTTCAGAAGCACGCGATCGGGATTTTGCAGGCTACAACTACCTAATTATGGGTTCCCCAACCTGGGGTATTGGCAAATTACAACGGGATTGGGAAGTTTTTTTTCCAGAACTAGATAATATCGACTTTAGAAGTAAAAAGGTCGCTTATTTTGGCTTAGGAGACCAGGTTGAATACCCATATAACTTTTTGGATGCAATGGGAATTTTAGCTTTGACGATTGCCTCTAGAGGTGGTATTAGAATTGGTTCTTGGTCTACTGAAGGCTATCATTTTCAAGAATCCAAAGCTTTAGTTAGTAATCAATTGCAGCAACCTACCAATGGTTCTCAAATTCTGGTACAAGATAAACCGATTCAGCTTGTTAATAGTACAAAAGGTTCCTTTGAGGATGAATTCGTTGGACTGGGAATTGATGAAGATAATCAATCGGAATTGACGGAAAAACGCATTAAAGTTTGGGTGGCTCAAATTAAAGCAGCGATACAGTTTTAGAGCTTTTAGAGTACTCCAAGTGAAAAAATGCCCAATTGTCATTGCTTTCTCAAAGAGTAGCGATCGCAATGACAAGTTTTGGATTATTTATTTTTTGGAACACTCTCAAGTGACGAAGGGCAAAAATATATTGTATTCCTTCTGTCTTCTGGCTTTTTTCAGTAATACCAAAGTCATCAAGGTGAAAATTCATGGCAACAACTTCTATCCCCAACAATACATCGATTCCAGAAGTGGGTTGGTGGTCGGGAAATACTCGTTTGCTCAACTTAACTGGCAAATTACTCGGTGCTCATGTAGCTCATGCTGGTTTGATTGTACTGTGGGCAGGAGCAATGACCTTGTTTGAAATATCCCACTTTAACCCCAGTCAACCAATGTATGAGCAAGGATTAATTTTACTTCCTCACCTCGCAACTCTGGGAGTAGGGGTTGGGAAAGGTGGAGCAATAATTGATACTTATCCCTATTTTGTGATTGGGGTAATCCATCTGATTTCATCGGCTGTTTTAGGTGCTGGTGGTCTTTTTCATTCTTTAGTTGGTCCGAATGTACTTGCGAAGAATGCTTCTTTCCCTGGCTTTTTTGGCTATGACTGGAAAGATAAACGTAAAATGACAACTATTCTGGGTATTCACCTGTTACTTTTGGGGGTTGGTGCTTGGCTTTTGGTTGCGAAAGCGATGTTTTGGGGTGGACTTTTTGACCCTTGGATGAATGGTGGTGAAGTCAGGGTGATTTCTAATCCAACACTTAACCCGTTTACAATCTTCAGCTATTTATTTCCAGTACATGGTGCTTCGGGAATGGCAGCTGTGAATAATTTAGAGGATGTTGTTGGTGGTCATATTTGGGTTGGTTTGATGTGTGTTGGTGGTGGAATTTGGCACATCATTAGTAGTCCTTTTCCCTGGACGAAAAATATTTTGGTTTGGTCTGGTGAAGCTTATTTATCCTACAGTTTGGCAGCTTTGGCGTATATGGGTTTTTTAGCTGCTTATTTTGTGACTGTGAACAATACCGTTTATCCGGAGGTTTTTTATGGTTCTGTAGGTGCGATCGCAACTGCTAGTGGTGTTGTTTCTGCCCGTGGTTGGTTAGCGACATTTCATATTGTTTTTACCGTTTTATTCTTGTTTGGTCATATTTGGCACGCTATCCATGCTCGTGTGATTGAGGGTGGATTTGATTTTAAAACTGGTGACATGGTTCAAGCTCCAATGGTTTACCAAAAATAATCTTTTTCTCAGTATTTGGTTAGCTGGATTTAGTAGTTAGTGATTAATTGAGGGGTAATTTATGTCTAAAAAAATTGGTTTGTTTTACGGTTCGACTACTGGTAAAACTGAATCGGTAGCGGAGATAATTCGTGATGAATTTGGTGGTGATATTGTCACTTTAAATGAGGTATCTCAAGTTAATGGGGATGATTTTGAGGAGTATGAATATATTATTATTGGCTGTCCAACTTGGAATATTGGTGAGTTGCAAAGTGATTGGGAAGGACTTTATCAGGAATTAGATGATGTGGATTTTAGTGGAAAAATAGTAGCTTATTTTGGTACTGGTGACCAGATTGGGTATGCTGACAATTTTCAAGATGCAATGGGCATTTTGGAAGAAAAGATATCTGAGAAAGGTGCTAAAACTGTTGGTTATACTTCTACCGATGGTTATGAACATAATGAATCTAAAGCTATCAAAGATGGTAAGTTTGTTGGATTAGCGTTGGATGAAGATAATCAATCTGATTTAACTGATAAGCGAATTAAAGCTTGGGTAACTCAGTTAAAAACAGAGTTTGGTTTATAGTTCATTATTGATTATTAATTATTAATAGCTAATAATTAATAGTTGGGTGCGTTAAACTGTTACTAACGCACCATAATCTAAAAATTGTGACTTAGTGCTTTTAATAAGTATAAAAAGAAAAATGCATTTAGACTATTTTTTTAGAGTCAAAAATCAAAAAAATATTTAATTTCATATTAAACTTCCATGTCTGAATTATTTAGTGTCCTTTGGGTAAATACTAGTCCGAGTTTAAAGTGTTTTGATAAGCCATTAATTCGCCACTTATCCAAACATACAAATATTGCATATTGGGAATATATACAAACATTAGATGAAGCTAGTTCCATCGATAACGCAGTTACCTTACTTTATGATTATTTAAAACAACGCAATTCTTCAGAAGTAAATAATCCAATTCATTTAATTGGTCATGGAATTAGTGGATCGGTTGCCTTAGTTTTTGCTCGTAATTATCCACATTTAGTGAGTTCCTTGACTCTTCTAGCAGTTGGTTCCCAACCCGCAATGACATGGCATTCCCATTATTATATGCAAAGGAAAATCTTACCAATTAGTCGGGAACAGGTTTTAATAAATAGCATTCGCAGTCTACTTGGAAATCAACTTCCATACCCAGCCAAAAGTTTAATTACTGCTTTCACAAAAGATTTAGAAAAAGCTCCGACTCCTGATTCTCTTTTTCGACTAGTAAATTTACCACAAGGTGGTGTTCAATTACCATTGATGGTGTGTGGTAGTAAAACCGACCCAATTATAACTCCAATTGAATTATCTAATTGGCAAAATTGGCTAAAGTCTGGAGATAAGCTTTGGGAATGTGCAGAAGGACATCATTACTTTCACTATTTTTATCCTGAAAAATGCGGACAACAAATTTTGGGATTTTGGCAACGTATCGATCCAATGCTATTTATAGAAGCAAAAAATCTTGTTAAATTAACTTGATAAACCTAAAAAATCAAAAATATAATGTGCCATTTCTAATTTAGAACAAAGGGGAATTTCCAATCTATTACCTTGCTTATCCAGATATATCGCTTGATTGCGATCGCTCCCAAATCCACTATTTTCTCGATCGATGGGATTTGCAACAATTCCATCTAAATTTTTACGTTGCAATTTCTCTAACGCTGGAGTCACAATATCCCCAGTTTGTGCCGCAAATCCAATTAATTTTTGATGTGCTTGCTTAGAATTCCCTATTTCAGCAACAATATCTATTACGGGTTCCAGAGGTAAACTTTCCGGAAGTGCTTTTTTTGCTAATTTATCACTACTAAAATCCCGTGGTTTGACATCAGCAACGGCTGCCGACATGATAATAACATCAGCATTTCCAAATTCCCCCAGCATCGCTATTCGCATTTCTTCCGCAGAAACCACAGGTACAGCTTTCACTTCCAAAGGAGCTTCCCAGTCTGCCACACCATGCACGAGGGTGACATTTCCACCCCGATGTAACGCTGCTTGTGCTAAAGCTAATCCCATTTTTCCCGTGGCAGGATTACCAATAAATCGTACCGGATCGAGAAATTCGCGAGTTCCACCAGCACTAATTAAAATTCGTTTCCCTGCTAAATCCCGCTTTCCTTGGGTATATAACAAAGATTGAATATGGGAAATGATTTCCGGAGGTTCTGCCATTCTCCCCTTACCAACGCGATCGCAAGCTAATAATCCCGATGCTGTACCCATCCCATGATATCTAGGATCGGCTAATAACATTTGCCAATTGCGCTGCACTGCAACTTGTTCCCACATATCGGTATTCATCGCTGGAACTAGAAGTACGGGACATTTAGAAGCGAGTACCGTATTCGTTAATAAATTATCTGCCATCCCATAAGCCAATTTTGCCAGGGTATTGGCAGTTAAAGGCGCAATGACAAAAATATCTGCCCATTCCCCCAACTCGATATGTAGAGGACGTGAATTAGTAGATTGCCAGAAATCCTCATCAGTATAAGCTTGATGTCGCGAAAGTGTTGCCACTGTCAGGGGTGTAATAAACTTACTTGCCGATTTTGTCAGCATTACCCGCACTTCCACACCCTGTTTAAACAGCGTAGAAACAACCTCACAAACCTTGTAAGCAGCAATACCACCAGTTATGCCAATGAGAACTCGACTAAGCATTATTTAGTTAGGAATTAGGAGTGATGAGTGATGAATTAATAGTTGAGAATAAAAATAGGAAGTTAAGAGTTAGCAGCAAAATTAGGAATAACAAGTAGTTTTCCGGTTTGATGATTCCTAACTTCTAACTCCCAACTCCTAATATATAATTGCGAACCTCTAACTCCTAACTAATTTTACGCTTCGTCGTAAGCTTCCAAATCTAAAAGGTAGATATAGGACTCAACCAACTCAGGACGCTGAAACGCGATCGCACGTAATAAATGCCAATCATTTAAACCCTCAAAAGCATTACTGTAATTATCTTGTTCCAGACGTGTCGCTAAAGCTTCCACATCTTCGTCGGTCATTGCAGCAATTTCAGTTTTGGAAATGGTTAAAGTATTCATAATGCTTACCCCTCCCTTTAGCAGCATTTGCATCCATCATGGGTTAGTTGCGCTGTGAGCGTAGCCTCCCAATATATATTACCCACTCATGCAGCTAATTTTCGTAAAATTTATCCGAATTTCTACGATTAATTTGTAAAAATTTTGTAACTAGGTTAACGGAAATCTACTCAAAATATAGTTTCGTAATACTCCTAACATTTCCAAATTAATTTCATGTTCGGCATCAAACTCTTGATATTCAACGCTAACAGACAATGATTCCAAAGTTTCCCTTGCCTTCACCGCCGCTTGCAGGGGAACTACGCGATCGCTCCTTCCATGCATAATTAAAGTGGGGGATAAATAACTATTATTATTTGTTGATAAAGCAATATTTTCATGTAAATATCCACTCATGGATACCAAACCAGCGACAGGTAGCTGCAAACCCACATCCAATGTCATTGCACCTCCTTGGGAAAATCCACCTAATATTGTCTTTGATAAGGGTATTTGAGTGCTTCTTTCTTCATACTGTATCCACTCGATTAATTTTTCTCGACTCTCACCCAACCCTTGATACATATTCTCTACACGCAGGTCGT
The DNA here is from genome assembly GCA_012034595.1 of Calothrix sp. CSU_2_0. Taxonomy (GTDB): domain Bacteria; phylum Cyanobacteriota; class Cyanobacteriia; order Cyanobacteriales; family Nostocaceae; genus Brunnivagina. Next base: position 31,591 of record JAAUPE010000063.1, read on the forward strand.
ACCATGCTCTACCAATGGGTGAATAAGGGTAAGGAAATGGTGCATTCGGAAATACAAATTGAAAATTGGGTAAATCTAAATAAGGCACTAGTCCAGCTAAATCTTCCCCATTTGCACCCCAACCATGCAACATAATAATTAAACCTGTTGGGGATTGAGGATTTTTTGCGGGTATGGTGGTAAATTCTAAAGTCATAATTTATGGGGCAGAAATCAGAAGGAATAAAATATATTTTTCCCCCACCTCATCATAAATTTATCTGCGTCCATCTGCGTACCCTGCGGGAAGCCGCAAAGCGTCAACATCTGCGGTTAATTATTCTTTCTTCCCAAGTTGTATAAGCTAACTAAATGCATTAACTCAATTATGATTTAAATTATTTAAGCTTGATATGTTAAGAATGTCAGGAAAATTTGATAAATAGAAAATGGGCTTACGGATTGACAGGACTTTGAGGATGCGATATTTTTAATACTCACGGGAGGCGTATGACTTTGATTAATCATGCCTCTGAAAGTATTATTCTTGCGTTATTTTTTTGATTCTAAATTAGCCTAAAATTATGTTTGTAATCTAAACATAGATTCGAGATTTGACTACGGTTGACAATTTGACTTTTTAGATTAATGGGATGAATCCATGATATTTGTTGTATTGCTCTAAATACCCTAAATTAGTGGATAAAGGTGGTTATTATTTTTTGAGAAGAATATCTGCTATTTTTTGTAATTATCTAGACCAATATAATCTTTTTGTCAGTATTTATTTTGAGAAAACGCGGCTTTTTATTTCTACAACAAGAAAATAAAAATACAACGTAACCGCCATAGATGCGGAGCAGCTTCCGAAGGTAGACACGGAGAACGCAGAGAGAATAAAAGAAATACTACATTACCCTATATCGGTAAAATATTCTTCTGTCCTCACATTAATATTGACCGAAGGAAGCTTGGTAATTATGGCAAGTCTAGCACTGCTGAGTGTATCGAATAAAGCGGGTTTAATCGACCTAGCAAAGAGTTTAGTAGAAGAATTTGGCTTTGATTTAATCAGCAGTGGAGGCACAGCCAAAGCTTTAAAAGATGCAGGATTACCTGTGGCTAAAGTTGCAGATTATACGGGTTCCCCAGAAATTTTAGGTGGACGGGTAAAAACCTTACATCCACGTATTCACGGTGGTATCTTAGCTCGTCGTGACATTCCCGAACACCTGACGGATTTGGAAAATAATCAAATCCGTCCTATAGATTTGGTTGTAGTGAATCTATACCCATTTGCGGAAACGATCGCGAAATCTGGGGTAACATTAGCCGAAGCGGTAGAACAAATTGATATTGGTGGTCCAGCGATGCTCAGGGCAGCATCAAAAAACTTTGCTAATTTGACTGTATTATGTGACCCAAATCAATACAATGAATATTTGCAGGAGTTGCGAAAAATGGCAATCCATCTTTAGAATTTCGCCAAAAATGCGCCTTAAAGGGATTTTCCCACACTGCTAGCTACGACCAAGCAATCTCAGCTTACTTGCATGAACTTACCCCTGTGACTGGCGAGGGGGAAAAATTACCAGAAACATTTGCATTATCAGGTAAACAAATTCAAGCATTACGCTATGGAGAAAACCCCCACCAACCTGCTGCATGGTATCAAACTGGGACTACACAAACTGGATGGGCAGCAGCAAAAAAACTCCAAGGAAAGGAACTCAGCTACAATAACTTGGTGGATTTGGAAGCAGCTAGACAAATCATTGCCGAATTTACCGATATCCCAGCAGCTACAATCATCAAACATACAAATCCTTGTGGTACAGCTTTGGGAGATACTCTCCATCAAGCCTATACCAAAGCCTTTAATGCTGATTCGGTTTCCGCTTTCGGTGGTATTGTCGCCTTAAACCGTCCGATTGATGCTGCAACTGCGACGGAATTGAAAAAAACATTTTTGGAATGTGTAATTGCACCGGGTTGCGATCGCGATGCTGAAGAAATTCTGGCTGCAAAGGCAAATTTGCGAGTTTTAGTGTTACCCGATTTAACTAATGGTGCAACGGAAAATGTGAAAGCGATCGCAGGTGGTTTTCTTGTCCAAGCTGCCGATGATATTGTTGCTGACACTAGTAAATGGCAATTTGTCACCGATAAAAAGCCATCTTCCACAGAGCTTGAAGAATTACTCTTTGCCTGGAAAGTCTGCAAACACGTCAAATCTAACGCCATTGTCGTCACGCGCGATCGCACTACAATTGGTGTTGGTGCTGGACAAATGAATCGTGTCGGTTCGGTCAAAATAGCTCTCGAACAAGCGGCAGAAAAGGCAAAAGAGGGATTTCTCGCTAGTGATGGTTTTTTCCCCTTCGATGATTCTGTGCGAACTGCTGCTGAAAAAGGAATTACAGCCATAGTTCAACCTGGTGGTAGTTTACGCGATGAGGATTCCATCAAAGCCGCAAACGAACTCGGCATAATCATGGTTCTCACCGGAATTCGGCATTTTATGCATTAAGAAGCGATTGGTGAGTAGAAAGGTCAGGAGTTAGGAGTTAGAAGTTAGGAGTTAGGAGTCAAAAAGCTTTATCTATTATGACTTTTAGGCTAATTAACTGTACCTCATATAATTCCAATCTGCTGTAACCCCCACTTCCAACTCTAATTCCCAATTCCCAATTCCCAATTCCCAATTCCCAATTCCCAATTCCCAATCCCCAATTCCCAATTCCCAATTTAAAAACTGTCACTCAGGATACTTGCTCTTTCGCCCAACCCGCGATATCTTAGATTTGTGTGTGAGGAGTAAGTTGAAATAACAAAAAGCGCATGGAGTGGAAACACGGTCACACGTCCAAGCGCTTTTTGTTTTCCCTTTTTTAATTGTGCCGCTTCAAGAAGTGTCACCTAAAAGACTTCTTCTAATTACAAGCTCATGATATATTTTGATGGTGTGAGGAGTAAGTTGAGAAACAGAAAGCGCTTGGAGTGGAAACACGGTCACACGTCCAAGCGCTTTTTGCTGTCTATAAATATTTAGCCAATCTAGCCAAAAATATTTTCACAAATCATATTCCAGTCAGGTGCATTAACTTAGAAGCTTTAATGCACCTTAATTTTTTTTCGTAGTTTACTTAGGCAAATTACCAGCATGTAAACCACATTCCTTTTGAGTCGCTTCTTCCCACCACCAACGTCCTTCCCGTTCGTGCTGATTGGGTAGAACAGCTTTCGTGCAGGGTTCGCAACCGATACTAACAAAACCGCGATCGTGCAACTTGTTATATGGTACATCCAAAGCGCGGATATATTCCCAGACTTGCGCCGAAGACCAATTCGCCAAAGGATTAAACTTAATTAATTGATGTTCTGGGGTAGAGAATGCGCTATCAGCTTCAATTACAGGAATTCCAGCACGAGTACCAGGACTTTGATCCTTACGTTGCCCAGTTACCCAAGCATCCAGGGTATTGAGTTTGCGACGCAGTGGTCTAACTTTACGAATCCCACAGCATTCTTTGTGTCCATCTTGGTAGAAGCTAAACATTCCTTTTTCTTCCACCAATGCCTGTACTTCGTTAGCATCGGGAAACATGACTTCTATTTTAATACCGTAATGCTTTCTGACTTCATCCAGAAATTGATAGGTTTCTGGGTGTAAACGTCCGGTATCGAGAGTAAAAACCCGGAAGTCTTTAGTAATTTTTGAGGCAATATCAACTAAAACAACATCTTCAGCACCACTAAAGGAAATTGCCATATTATCGAAGTTTTCCAGGGCAAATTTCAGAATTTCCCGTGGTGATTTTTGGCTGTATTCTGCTTCTAAAGCAGGTATATTTAAATCGGAACGAGTTGCTACCATACTTGAAATGTTATCCTCTCTCTAATTATAAATTTTACCGAATAAAGGCATAGATATACAGTCTTGTTTGAGTTCGATAGAAAGATTTGCGATAAGCAAAGCTTAATGCCAAAGGCATATCGCACTTGATAAATTTCATCGACCATATCGGGTAGTGAATGATTTTCGAGGGTGTAAATTGATGTGGAAAGTAATTTTGTTGGTATTGATTTTTTATTAATTGGTACAGTAAATACCTCACTTGTCTGCAAAGTGCTGTCAATCTCAATATAAAAGACGCACCGTAGCGCGTCTTTACTTATAGGAACGATAGATTATAGTGAAATTCGAGTCAAAATCAAAATAAAATCACATAAAAATTAGAGAGAACTAACAACTTCCTCACCAATTAATAACTGTCTCAATACTCGAATCACAGTCTTCTCCAATAATTGACTAGTAATTTGCTGACCTAACTTTTGTACCCCCGGATTAAATAATATTTGCGTAATCTGGGGAATAACTTGATTGGTATCAAACCCTCTTGTCTCTTGGAGAATTTCTACAACTCTTTTAATATGCTCCAAGGTTTCTTGCTGCTCCAAATCTGCCGCTTGTGTTTCCTTCACTGCGGTAATTCCTACTTGTTCGCGCAATAAAGAGGTAAAATTATGCAAAACATTTTTCCGCAAACCATCAACACTCTTCAATAACTCATCGATCAGCTTTTCACGAATATATTGACCACGTTCCGATGAAAGAAAATCCACTGCTTGATTCAGCACCAAATCAAAATCATACTCTTCATTACTACGAGCATTCTTCAACAGGTTTTCCAAACGATTCCAGCGAAAACTACCCTCTTTAAATAATAAATCCTGTAATGATATTCTTAACTGGGGTGCAGGGTCAGTTAATAATCGTTTCGCGACATAAGGATAAGCTTCACTGAGAACTTTAAAATTAGGGTCGATGTAAATTGCAATACCTTCAAGTGTCACCAAAGAGCGAATAATCAACGCATAATAAGGTGGTACACGGAAAGGATACTCATACATTAATTCCGAAAGGTCATCAGTTATACTCTTAATATTGAAATCGGCGACACTTGCACCTTGAGCATTCGCAAAAACCTTGGCAAATGCTGGGATAATTGGGGTTAAGTCAGTATCCGGTGAGAGAAAATCGAGTTTGACGTAATCGTTAGCTAAACCTTCAAAATCACGATTCACCACATGAACGATCGCTTCAATTAAACCATAGCGTTGGGGTGGTTGAACTTGGCTCATCATCCCGAAATCCAGATATGCTAGCTTACCATCGGGTGTTGCGAGTAAGTTACCTGGGTGAGGATCGGCATGAAAAAATCCATGTTCTAATAGTTGTCGTAACGAACACTGCACCCCAACTTCGATTAAATAACGAGCATCAATACCATCTGCCGCTAATTCTTCAGTCTGAGTCAGCTTTTTACCATAAATCCATTCCATCGTCAGTACCCGACGATTAGTATATTCCCAGTAGATTTTCGGCACATAAATGTCTTTCATGTGACCGTAAAGCTGGAAAAATCTTTCCGCATTCTCACCTTCATGGATGTAATCCATTTCCTCGAAAATGCGATCGCCTAATTCATCCAATATCCCAGCTAAGTCGCTACGTACCCTGGTGAATTTCTGTTTTCCCCAGACAGCTAATTTGCGGAGTATATATAAGTCGATGGTGATAGCTTCACGCAAGTCGGGACGTTGAACTTTGATTGCGACTTCTTCACCACTAAATAATTTGGCTTTATAAACCTGCCCCAATGAAGCTGCTGCGATTGGTTGGGGTGAAATCTCGGCATAGACTTCCTCTGGTTTCTGTCCAAGTTCTTCTTCTATAAATCTATAAGCTATTTCGTTCGCAAATGCAGGTAGTTTATCCTGTAGCTGGGTTAATTCTTCTAAAAATACTGATGGGACTAAATCTGGTCGTGTAGATAATGCCTGACCAATCTTAATATACGCTGGTCCCAATCGCGTTAGCAGTTCGCGAAACTGGATTGCACGACGACGATCCTTTTTTACATTTACCCCGCGTTTGCCATCAAACCAAACCCCAAAGGCAAAACTCAATGTTGGTATTAACACCGACAAAATCCGGCTAAATACCTTAAACGGTCGAGATTGATAATAAGATGCGATCGCATTGGCATCATACTTAATTTCTGAACCTATTCCTGAAGCTATTTCCGAACCTACTTCCACGCTTTTCCCATTCAACACGGGAGATGGCAAGTTTGACACCTCCCCTCTCAAAGCCAGTAAACTCACTTCAGACAGTTGGCTTGGGGAACTGACTTTTTCTAGCATTTGGGAAGTAGGAGTCATTATCTTAACGTTCATTTAACTTACCACCGCACAGCAAGAGCAATGTTAACAATTGTAACAATATATAAATAAATATTTCGGAAATCGCTAAATAAGATTAGCTTTCAATTATTTAGCTTAACTTGCAACTGGTTTGAGAGTGTACCCGGAGAACCGAAAACTTTATCCTAGCTTACCGAAGGCAGAAGGCAGAAGGTAGAAGGCAGAAGGCAGAAGGCAGAAGGCAGAAGGTAGAAGGTAGAAGGCAGAAGGTAGAAGCAGAAG
>JAAUPE010000251.1 GCA_012034595.1 Calothrix sp. CSU_2_0
AGTGTGGTAACTGTAGCTGGCATGGTGACGCTGATTTAAATGGTGCAAAAATGATTTCTTTATTGGGGCAGTCTGTAAGCCTGCCTAGAGGTTCGGGTTATTTGTGTTGCAATCTCAGCACAGATAGTTCAGGGCTACTACAAAGCCCCGCCCTTTAGGGCTGGGGTTAGCTTACACGTACATTGATTTAGCTACAAGGAAGGTCTGGTAATATGAGAGATGAGCAGAAAAATAATCGTATCTCTTCAGGTGTAATTGCTGCTGTATCGGCTGCGGTTGTGGCTGTTAGTGGAGGTGTTGCTTGGTTTACTTGGAACACAATTAATAATCAAAGTTCAATCGTTGGAAATCCCACAAAAGTAAACCCGGCTAATCCGCAAAGGGGGAATATTGCGAGCGATCGCACAGCAGAAATTTACTTGCTTAAGGATACAGGCAAAAATTTTGAATTAGTTGCTTTACCAGTGGAAGTGGAAGCAACTAAAGATAAACCCAATGAATTTTTAGAGGCAGCTTTTAATAGTCTGCTGACATCAAAAAACGATGGTGATACTAGCAGCGTCATTCCATCGGGAACTAAAATTTTAGATATAAAAGTTGAAAACGACGCTGTTCGCGTCGATTTATCGAATGAGTTTACAAGCGGTGGTGGTAGCGCTTCGATGGCTGGACGTGTGGGACAAGTTGTTTATACTGCTACTAGCCTGAATAAGAATGCAAAGGTTTACATTAATGTCAATGGTAAGGAACTCGATGTATTAGGTGGAGAAGGATTAGAGTTGGAACAACCCTTAACTCGTGAAAGTTTTCAGAAAAATTATCAGCTTTAAATAGTGGGTATTGGGTATTGGGCAGTGGGCAGTGGGCATTGGGCATTGGGCATTGGGCAGTGGGCATTAAAATACAACAACCTATTCCCTATTCCCTATTCCCTATTCCCTATTCCCTAATTCCTATTTTGTATTTAAGATGCGAAAATTCTGGGCTTGCTGCTCAAGTCTAGTTGCGAGGCGATCGCATACTCGATTGCACAAATCAAAAATCATGTCGTCCTCAACTCGGTAATAAGCACAAGTACCTTCGCTGCGACGGCTCAAAATCCCAGCTTGCCACATTACCTTTAAATGTTTGGACACGTTAGCTTGAGAAGTCTGTGTTGCCTCCACCAATTCTTGTACACATTTTTCATCATCCCGCAGTAAATGCAACAGTCGCAAGCGCATTGGCTCGCTCAGTAAGCTGAAGTACTCAGCTATTTGTTGCACAACTTCTGGCGGAACAGGCAACATTTGCTTCATTATTGTTTTACCCGCAAGAACTAAACTGAAACTTTTAGAAATTAGACGATTCGCGATTGAGACACATCCATTGGTAGTTTCTAAAACAATTGATACTTATACCATTAATTTCAGTTTGCAAGCAACCTTGCTGGATAAACTACCAAACCCTTAGTTCCTCAAGCTGTGAATACTTGAGGAAAATTTTTGTATTTGTAAATATTTGCAGCGCTAATACTTAATTTGTGTTTCATTATGGTATGTCAAAGTCCATGAGATTAAAACTCTGCGAATGAAACAAGTAGAGCGTTAACGTAGCTTTAGCACAAAGTAGCGCATCTCAAGTAAGTAGTCGCTTTACGTCCACCTTTGTCGCAATGACGAGATACTATCTTGAGAGTGCAACCTAGTATAATTAGCATCAGCGTTTAAAATAGTACCATTTTTGCTTCTGTACAATCTACGCAGTTGCAAATAAGCTCAAAAGCTTCATTTATGATGATATTGGCAAAATTTAATAATTTTTTCAGACCGCATATTCTTGTTGAGTGTGGTGTAAAAACAAGCTTGCTAGTCTGAAAAATATTTGTTTGATATGGCAGTAGATTTGGCGCAATTAATTAAAATAATGGTTCGATTTACCAATTTTATTCATCTCTTTTGGAGATATTACGCGAATTTCACACTGCCTAATCGGGATTCATTCTTACCAGTGGTTGTCCGTACTCAACTGGTTCGCCATTCTGCACCAAAATTTCTACCACTTGACCGGATATTTCGGTTTCGATTTCGTTCATTAGCTTCATAGCTTCAATAATACAAACTGTATCACCTTTACGAACTCGACCACCAACTTCAATAAATGGGGCTTCTCCCGGTGCAGAGGCACGATAAAATGTCCCTACCATTGGTGATAGAACCTCAACATATTTAGATTCGCTGGAGCTTGGAGGATGGGAGGAAGGCGAAACATCCACGTTACGATTAGCAGTAGCCTCTGTAACGGGAGGTGACGCCACTATAGGAGGTATGGGAGCGTTAATAGCTAATCCCGAACCTTCCACACCGCCTAACCCCGCTTGTCCGACGGACAATATTTGATGAGGAATGCTAACAGCTTTACGTACTGTGATCTCAAAGTCACCGCTTTTAAGCGTTACTTCTGCAATATCTGTTTGTGCAATAGTTGTCAATAATTGGCGGATTTCATTAAAGTCCAATGGCACAGTTTCTATTACCTCATGCAATTAGTACGATTCAAAGACATATTTGTAAAATAGAATCGCAGTCGGGGCTGGGAGTTTCCTATTCCGAAAAAGGAAATCGGGATTTGCTCTTTTGCCTAAACTACTCCCTACCCATATATTTATCGTCGCGTGTATCAACACGGATGCGTTCGCCTTGCGCGATAAACAAAGGCACCATTACCATCGCCCCAGTTTCTAGCTTTGCTGGCTTACTGCCACCTGTTGCTGTATCTCCTTTTACACCTGGGTCTGTCTCAATAATTTCGAGAACTACTGAGTTCGGAAGTTCAACTTCCAAGACTTGTTCGCCCCAACGAATGACGCTAGCTTCCATACCTTCTTTAAGGTACTTGACTTTATCGCCAATTTGTGCAGAACTAAGTCGTCCTTCCTCATAGCTTTCCATATCCATAAAAACGTATTCATCACCTTCTTTGTAGGTGTGTTGCATGACGCTTTTTTCGAGATTAGCTTGAGGTACGGTTTCACCAGCGCGGAAGGTTTTTTCCACAGTATTCCCAGTTTGAACGTTTTTTAGCTTTGTGCGGACAAATGCTGCGCCCTTACCAGGCTTAACGTGGAGGAATTCTGTAACCCGCCATACGGAGCCGTCTAGTACAATCGAAACACCAGGTCGAAAGTCGTTACTGGAAATCATGAAACTTTCTTTCTTTTGAAGACAATCGGCATTTATTGTACCGCTCAAGCGGCGGATTTTGTCAGGTGAAGTGTGTGAATTAATGGAAAAGGGTGGTTTGGGATGGTATTTGTGGTGGCGGGTGAAAGTAGGATAAGGGAAAAGTGCGATCGCATCGGTATTGTATTTATCTGTAAATTGCTGGTTTTGTCTGACAGAAATTATTAATTAGTGGAAAATAGCCAAAAGAGTGAACTACCTACACTGACTCTTCGAGTACAGTATAGGCTTCCTGTCCAGCAGAAAGCGTAGTAGTAGATTTCTTGCGTCCTCTATTACTGCGACTTGCATCTGGGCGACAGGCTTTATCCCCCGTTCCAGAGGTCAAAACTTGTACTGAGCGCAGTCGAAGTATTCGTAGTCCCTCATCTTTGAGGTTAATAGCTGCATTCACATCCCGATCGTGTTTTGTATGACAGTTTTTGCAAGTCCAGAATCTTACATCTAGCGGCAAACTACCAACTTGGTTTAAGCACACATGACAGGTTTTTGAACTAGGAAAGAATCTGTCAACTTCCTGATATATTTTTCCTTCCATCTCTGCCTTGTATTTCAGCATTGTGCAAAACATTCCCCATCCAACGCTCTGGATGATTTAGCCAAACAATGATTCTGCATCATGCCCTTAACATTAAGATTTTCCACAACAATCACTTGGTTTTCGTTCACTATCCTACGAGATAGCTTGTGCAGAAAATCTTCACGGCAGTTAGTTATTTTACTATGAACTCTAGCAACTTTTTTCCTAGATTTAATGCAGTTATTAGAACCTTTCTGTTTTCTAGATAGCTGTTGCTGTTTAAGTTTTAAATTCTTCTGATGTTTGTTGAGTATTCTAGGATTATCAAACTTTGACCCATCACTGGTAACAGCGAAGTGAGTTAAACCCAAATCAATACCTATTGCTTTACCTTCTGTATTTGCCAAAGGTTTATCTTTACCGTCATCAAATAGAATAGCTGCAAAGTATTGATTGGAACAGTTTTTAGATATGGTTACAGTCTTAACTTTTCCATCAATAGGTCTATGAATTATTGCTGACACTTCACCTATTTTGGGTAGACTTAAATAATTGTCAGCAACCTTGACGTTTTGAGGATATTGTATTGACTGCTTACCATGCTTTGATTTGAATCTAGGGTATTTAGCTCTTTTTTCAAAGAAATTATTGAAAGCTACACCCAGATTTAAGCAAACCTGTTGTAAACATTGTGAGTAGGTTAGCGTTAACCATTCATACTGTTTCTTTAACTGGGGAATTATCTTTTTTACCGCGTATCCAGATAAACCCTTGCCAGTCTCTTTATATGTTTGGTTCATCAAGTTCAAGCAATAATTCCATAGCCAACGACAAGAGCCAAAAGCTTGCGCTAGAGACTGCTGTTGCTGAACATCTGGATATAATCTGACTTTGACGACCCTAAGCATTTTAGATTGAAATCAATTCACTATAAAACATCATAACACAAGATTTATACCGCAACGGGCAAGCAAGCTACGTTTCCTCCATGTCCTTCTCCCTGATTTCGCTTACGCGATTGGGTCGGTCAGAGGACTGCCGTCGTGATTTCACGCGCAATACCCTACGGGAAGCAAGCTACATCTCACGCTCTTTTTTGGGTGAGACGTGAGATGAATTGCTGTTTCAGCTAAATTTTTAGTTGTTTGATGATTGGATATTCCACGTTTTTATACAACTTTTATTAAGTAGGGTTTAGTTGCTACGGGTGAAGAAGATAGCAGCGACAACTATTAAGCTTAAAAGTGTTAAGGGAACCCAGAGGTTGGGTAAGTCTGAGGGATTCATTTGTCCGGAAAATTATAAATAATTGTCTTGATTGTAATGTTAATACTGACATTAATAATCTATATTATTAGCTAACTTCAAATTACGTGTATTTACTCAAGCAAGTTGTATTTATATGCAGCCATGATGTAAGAATACCAGCTAAGTTTACAAACAATTATTGACTGGTTGGATTTAATTACACAGTGGAGAATATAGAGTTTTATGGAAACTTATTTAAGTCATGGTTGTGATGGAGATAATGTTATCTACCTACAAGAATGTTTAAATAATTTTGGTTTTGATTTAGACATTGATGGCATTTTTGGTGATAATACTCAATACGCTGTTGAAGAGTTCCAGTCTTCCCAAGGTTTGGAAGCTGACGGTGTTGTTGGATCGATGACCTGGAATGCTATTCAAACTTTAATCGAAAGTTTTGAACCTGCCTGTTAATTATTATTAATTTTTGTCTCCGTATTTCCAATATAAAGCCACCATTCTGATTAATTTTAGAATGGTTTTTTATTAGTTATTTGATTAGCTATTTGATTAGTTTTTCTGATTAATTTGTGGCGCTAACAAAGTACCAATTTACGAGATAATTTCCCTATACGGTAGTGCTGAGTGGGAGAAAGTATTGTGGTATCTCCAGATATAGTAATTTGGCTTCAGGAGCGTACAAATTTAGGGATTTTAGCAGATGAGGTATTAAGTGCGATCGCATCTCGGATTACTGAAAAAATTGTTCCTCCGGATACCCAAATAGTTATTGAGGGTGGTTTTCCGGAAGCGCTTTACATAATTAAACAAGGACGGATTGAAGCTACTAGTAATAACTCCAAAAATCCAGCTTTATGTTGTGGGTTACTTCCTGGTACGGCAATCAACCTTAAAGAATTACTTTTAAATGAACCTGCCCCAAGTACAATTACTACTTTGACTGAATGCCATTTATGGGTTGTTTCTGCAACAAAATTCGGCGAAATCACGAACCAATATCCAGAAATTGCTCAATTTGTATCTCGTTTATTAGCAGCAGAACTCGCGCAATTAGCATCAGCATTTACATACGAACAGGAACGTTCTTTAGAATTGCGTCCCTATCTTGTTACGAAAGCACAACGGGGTATAGTTGGTTCGAGTCGCTATGCGGTGAAGTTACGCGAACAAATTCGTGAAGCGGCAAATAATCGCAAGTCGGTATTAGTTTTTGGTGAACCGGGTTTAGAAAAAGATAATATTGCGGCTTTAATTCATTTTGGTTCAGCTTACCGTCGTGAACCTATTATTAAAGTTAATTGCGGTATTTTACAGGTAAGTGGAGCCGATTTATTTGGTCGAGTTGGTGGTAAACCTGGGTTGTTGGAATATTTAGGGAATGGCACTTTAATTCTGAATAATATTCAAGAATTGCCGCAAGATTTATTACCCGCAGTCACAAATTTACTCCAAACAAATACTTTTACACCTGTTAGTCTTTCTGGTGAAAAAGTTGCGGAGTTGCGTACTAGTAATGTTCGCATCATTATTGTATCGGAAAAGGCGATTTCCACAATTGAACGCAGGATTGAATATGCCATTAAAGTACCACCTTTGCGGGTGCGGAAAGCTGATATTCAGGTACAAATTGAATACTACATTAGTTTGTATGCGCGTTCTAGGGGTTTGACAAAACCTGCTGTGACACCAGAAGCTTTACGTCGCTTACAATCCTATGATTTTCCTGGTAATTTGAAGGAATTAGAAAGTTTGGTGGAACGTGCGATCGTTCAAGCTGAAAATAATCAAGAACTCACTGAAGAGATTTTTTGGTCTGTAGAAACGAAGAAAAAAAGGTTTCGTGTTAATTTGTTGAATATTTATCCAGGTTTGCGGAGATTTTTACGCAGTGATTGGTATCCTGATAGAATTAATTACGGGATTACGACAATTGGATTTGCTTTTATTCTTGCGGTTTTATTTTTAGGACCACAAACAAGGGATAAAAACTTTGTTTTAAATATATTTTGGGATTGGTGGTGGGCTGGATTTCTGTTTTTATTCCCATTTTTAGGACGAATTTGGTGTGCATTTTGTCCGTTTATGATTTATGGCGAAATCACCCAAAATTATCTTTAAAAATATTTCCCCAGACA
>JAAUPE010000252.1 GCA_012034595.1 Calothrix sp. CSU_2_0
AATTAGGACTTTGTAATTCTGGGAGCATAACCGGATAAGTACTGATATTGGTAGAACAGCCAAGTGTTCTGGACGACTAGCGAAAGCTTGGAAATTCTCAGCTATTTTGAGCGATCGCTTTTCTTCTGCATTACCCTTATCCCATCCATATTCTGACAACAACGCCCGATATTCGCGTTTGCTGTGGGTTTGCTTGTATTCGTAGAGCAGGAAAGCTGTGTGCAGATACTCCAAGGTACTTTGCTCGACATGTACCGTGGGGTTGGAGTTTATTTGATGCTCTTGAGCGTAACTTTCGGTTGCAATAGTTAGTACAGTCATGGTAGATTCGCTTTGCTTTTATAGTTTTTGGTCTGTGCAAAAGACCAATTTTTCTTAATTCGACCAATTTGAATACTTCAGGCAGCTTTTTTCCATGCGATGGCTCCTTGTGCTTGGGCGATCGCAGCTAACGCATAAGCCAAGGTGTGTTTGTGGATACGGGGCATTTTGCGAAATGACATATCCTGTCCCCAATCCTGGACTGATTTGGTACCGATATGCAGAACTTGGGTGAGAGTTTTGACGCAAGTTGTCCGAAAGTTAGCGTGGGAGACGGTTTGCAATATTTGCTGTTCGGTTAACCCGTCGAGGAGGATTTTTTCGAGAAAGGTTTGAGCATCAACTTCGGGTGGATTGTACTCGCCTTTGAGTATGCTTCTGAGATGACGAGGCATAGTTCCGGTTGTGTGAATGTAAGCCAGTGCAATTTTGCAGTAGTTGGGCATCCCTTCAAAATTCAGGTCGCTTCCCCATTTCCTAACCGTTGCTCGTTGGATGTCAAAGACTGCACAGAATATCGTGATGCATTTTTTGCGGTATTGGGAGTCTGTTTCTTCTTCCAATAGTTCTGCGGGGGTTAGTTCGGTAATACCGAAGCAGTGACGGAGGAATTGCCTGGGTTCTAAACCTTCATTTGGTAAGTGTTTGAGTAAATAGCTCATAAGGGTATTTTCGGACAAAGATTGCTTTTGTAAGATTGCGATACTCCGTAGGAGTGGTCTTTGGACGGATGCTGGATATCATCACGTGGATTTCCGCATCTATTATATAATTATACTACATCTATATAGTCACTATATGGCAGCAAATACTAAATGCGATCGAAGGTATTATGAAACATGAAAATTAGAAAAAACTACCGTGACCAAAAGAGTAAGCGTTTCTATTCCCGATTTGACACATGAAAAATTACAGAGATGGGCTGACATTGAAGGCACAAATCTGGCTGATTTAGCAGCTTATCTGTTGCGTAGAGAGGTTGAAATAGCTGAAAAGGAGGGAAAGCTGAAATACCCAGATGAAAATGTGAATAAAAACCCCCAGTCTTAGTGTGTTTCACTTATATGTCGCTCTCAGCTTTGCGATAAAAGTCTGGCATGGCTTTGGTGTTGCCAAACTCCGTACTGGAAAACACTGCCATGCTTGAAGGCTTTTCGGGTAAGTTTTTCGACCAAAGGTAGTTTTTCATGTTTGCTCATACATGGCACCTGTAGAAGTTGTTTGCCGATACAGTTATAGTAAAACTGGTAATGAACTATGTCAATAGGTAATGCACTTGAGTGACAAATATTTAGAAGAGAGCAAAAATAATGAACTAGAACCAGTTTTTATATTTTGACGTGCCTACAAAAAAACCTAGAACAACCATTTATCTTGAACCGGAACTGATGGAAGCCCTTGAAGAAAGAGCCAAGCAGGAAAAGCGCACAGTCAGCAATATGTGCAATTTGCTGCTTGAGCAAGCAATGAGTGAATGGCTAAAGCAGAAGGGGAAATAATCTTATAGTGCTTATGAACTAATTCTGCCGAATGAAAACAAAAGAAGACTCGACTGTGCATAATAATACGGAAAAGGAATTACAAAAGTACAATTGAAAATTGAGGACTACGACTAATTTTGCCAAACGCTCTTCTACGATGGAATGATGTAAGTAGTTGATTTGTTCTGCTAAAATTTTTAAGATTATAAATTTTGATATATGAATTTAGCACTAAGTTTGAGTAATGTTATTGGTGCAGGGTTAGCCCAAAATAATATCCCAGCCAAATTAAGTAACGCGACTTATGTGGGGATTGATTTTGGCACAAGTACGACAACCATAAGTTATTCGGTAATTGGGAATGGGAATGTGCCGATTGAAACATGTGCAATGCCAGTGCAGCAGTTACTTGAAGATGGACGACTATACGAATCGCACTTAATCCCAACTGCGATCGCATGGCATCGGGAGCAACTATTTATCGGTGTGGGTGCGTCATTACTTAAGGGTCAACTACAACAAGGAATTAATTTATGGACTTCATTCAAAATGGGATTAGGGGAAGATTTGGGTCCAGTTTACTACAATAGTAGACTAACTGCCCGTAATCCAACGGCGACGATTGAAAAACCCGAAGATGCAGCACGAGTGTTCTTCGACTTTTTAAAGACTCAAATCGAGGACTATGTTCAACAACACAAGTTGCCATCAATTATTCGTTATTCGGTATCCGTACCTGCATCGTTTGAATCGAACCAGCGTACAAGTTTATTATCGGCGTTAACGTCGGCTGGAATCAAACTTGATGGCAAATTATTAATTGACGAACCGAATGCGGCATTTTTGAGTTATTTAGCCGAATCAAATTTAAACGGACTCGGTAGTTTGAATATACCAGAATCATCGCCATTACAAATTCTTGTATTCGACTGGGGTGCTGGTACCCTAGATATATCGATACTGGAAATAGCTAGAAGTGATTTAGGTGGACTAACTTGTAAAAACGTGGCAATATCCAAGTTTACAGCATTAGGCGGAGATGACATCGATAAGCGAATCGTCACCGATATTTTACTGCCACAATTGTTTAAGCAGAATAATTGTAACTTTGATGACTTTAGAAGTGCTGACTTAAACAAACGGATTATTCCTTGGTTGCAGAAAACAGCAGAGGAATTGAAGATATTAGCTTGTAAATCGGTATCATCGCAAATGGTATCGAATCGGTTGCCAGAGGGAGCAACTAGCAACTTCATGTTAGAATTGAATCGCTCTCTCGATATAAATTTGCCCAAACAGAAATTAAACTTGGTCAACCCCAGCATGAGTTATTGCGAGTTTAATGAAGTGATGGAGAGTTTTTTTGTTGGTGCTGAAACTGGGGATGTGAGTCTGTTTGCACCCATCGAATCGAGTTTACGTAAAGCCGAATTGTGTCGCGATGACTTGGACTTAATCTTGTTGATTGGTGGAAGCAGCAGTAATCCCTACGTACAAGTTGCCCTCTCTAACTACTTTAGTAATACAGAAATCGAAATACCGCGTGATTTGCGATCGCATGTTTCCCAAGGTGCTGCTGTGAACTCCCTATTGTTGAACGGATTGGGTTTAACGTTGGTGCGTCCAATAGTGTCCGAACCGATTTTATTAATTAGCCGTAATGGATTGCAGACGTTAATTGCAGCAGGTACTGAGATATCGAACCTGAATAAAGAATTTGATTTTTGTACGGGAGATAAAGAGCAAGCAAAAATTCAGATTCCCCTGTGCGTAGGTAACGAAAATAAAATTTTGACGGTAATTAATATTGATGCTGATAGTTTTGATGGGAGATTTGCTCCAAATACTTGGGTACGAGTTAATTGTGGATTGAGTGAAGATAAAGTCTTATTTGTCAGCGCAAATATTGGTGGTGATGAAGTTGTTTCAACATTGGTTAACCCATTTGCAAATCGAGAACTAACTACAGAAGAAAGGTTAGTGTTTGAAGCTGAGAAAATGGCTAATTCAATGGCAGCAGCGAATGGTGGTAAACCATCCATTCCGGGGTTGTTACACCTAGTTGAAGCTTGTGCGAATGCGTCTGATTATTTACGTGCGGCTGAAACATTAGAATTGGTGCAGATTTTGGATAAAAACTCGCGGCACGAGACAAATATTTGTTATTACTACGATAGGGCTGATAAGGAAAAACAAGCATTTACTTGGGCTAAAATTGCTTACGAAAAACAAGAAAATGCAATTAATGCTGCTAATTTGGCAATATTTAATCTGCGTAATGGCAATAGCAGTGAATACGAATTATTGATGGAGAAGTCTTTATCATTAATCCAGATTTTATCTTTACTTTGGTTTCCTATGGTAGCTATTTGATGCGTAAAGAAGATAAACGTAAAATCAAAGGTCGAGACATGGTGCAACGAGCATTAATTATCTGTACAAATCATTTTTAGATGGTGATTTATATTTATCTGATTATGACAGATTGATTAAGGCTGCCGAATCCTTGGGTAAAAATGATGTTAGTAAAATCGTCAAGATGCGAAAACTTGAATTTAGTGCTAAATCTAAACTTTACAACGAAGAAAGTTTGCTGGCATCACCAATGGAGAGTAATAGGAATAGCACAAATAATGTTTTGAACCCAACTAATTTATTCAAATTATTTTAATTGGAGATTGTCAATCACATGTCTTGGTTATTACCATTTGCCAAACTTGATGCCGAACAACGCGATATTATTAATCGCATTCTTGCTAACCCCAAACAGAATTTTTTTATTCAGGGGTTTGCGGGTTCAGGTAAATCCATTTTGTTGTTGTATATCTTAATTTTAGCCAAACAGCAAAATCCCGGATTACGAGTTTGTGTAGTGGGTTATACTAACACCTTAGTAGACATGTTTAATGCAAGTATTCCACCTGAAATGAAGAAAGTTTCTTCATTCAAATCTAGTAGCTTATTCGGTGATATATTCTCCGATAAATCGAACAAAAGAGTAACTACTAATAGTTGTGGCATTGAGGTGAAAACCTATAGTGCATTTGAGAAAAGTCCTTCAGCCTACGACTTAATTTTAGTTGATGAAGTGCAGGATTTATCGGAAAAAGTTTTGTCATTATTGTACAGTCAATGCCATCAGTTAATAGTTGCAGGTGATGGCGCACAATCAATTTATAATATGGGGATGCCTGTAGCCGCGATGGTATCATTAATCAATGCTGTTACGGTTGAATTGAAAATATTACATCGTTTACCTAACAAAATTATTGAGATAGTCAAGTCGATTTTTCCTCATAACCAACTGGAACAAGCATCCCGTTCTAAATTGCGTAATGTCGATGTAGTTTTAGCTTCTTCATTGGATGTGAATGAAGAAATCCGTTATGTATTTGAAACAGCTTCAAGTTATGCTAATTCCCGTGTCAGTACAGCGATATTGTTACCGCAAAAAAAGTATATACTAGGTTTAATTGATACCATCTTGAATTTACATAATTTTGATGGATGGCAACTAAAAACAAATAGATTTGGTGGTGATGACTTCGATGATTTGAATAGCTACCTATCTAAGTGTGGGTTAAATATGCAATATTTGGGTGGTGGTTATGGTGATTTAAATGATGCATCTAAAGTACATTTACTCACTTACCATAGTGCCAAAGGATTAGATTTTGAAACAGTATTGTTGCCCAATTTATGTGCAGATGTGACTATTTGGCATGGTGAAGATATTGCCAATAACTTATTTTATGTGGCATTAACAAGAAGCCGACTCAACTTGTATTTATGTTATACAAATAAACCCCATCCTTACATTACC
Source organism: Calothrix sp. CSU_2_0 (assembly GCA_012034595.1). GTDB lineage: Bacteria > Cyanobacteriota > Cyanobacteriia > Cyanobacteriales > Nostocaceae > Brunnivagina. The sequence goes on from JAAUPE010000252.1 coordinate 5,626, forward strand.
CGTATACCCGATAACTTATTACGAGTAGTTGAATTGCCGATTCAGAAGCAAGTTGCAGTTGAGACTTCGGAGGATTACTTTTTCTAATGAAATATTTGCTACCACTTACCCATAATGAATTTCTATTATGGTATCGTCGTTCTTCATTGAAGATAATGAAGTTTCGGTTGATACCAATTACCGATGCAGACTTGAGTGAGAACACTTCTACGTTAGATAAAGTTGCTGCACGAGTAGTGGAGGCAATGCCCGACTATGATGAAGATTACGAAGTACTAATTGCGAGAGTTGAAAATATTTCAACAGTGCCGCACTATTGCTTTGACGAAGGTAAACCTGTATTTATAGATATTTCCATAGATAATTTGGATTGTGTTTATCCAATTACTTCACGCGGTAAACGATTGCTTCAGGGGCGGGTTGATAGCAATATTAACTTAGGCAAGCCGATATTTGAGAGTTATGTTAATGCCTCCGTTCAACTGCGACAATCTTCTTTATCGTTGATGGGTGGTGCAGTATTACTTCTTATTGCTCGACTGGATATAACTAAATATCAAGATACTATAGAACTACTCAAACATGATACTTTGCTGGGTGCATCTCGCAGTTCCTGTGGCGAACAATTTCCCTTCAATGGTACTTTAATTGAAAACTTACTGTGCTACAGTCGTCATGAAGTCATGCCCACTTCTGATATTGGTTATTTCTATGATTTTGGGATAATCGTTAGCAAGCTCTACTCAGATAACGATGATATTGCTAATTTGTTGGACAAATATCGTTCCTGTTTGAAAGCAATTGCCCATGAGAATAAAAGTGCTACGCTTGACTATTTATTGGAAAAAGCGAATGATGTAATGGTTTTGTTTGATACTGCTTTAAATCTTAAATTAAGTGCCACATCAATAATTATTTTTTTAAACTACAATCTGAACTTTATCAATATCAAGACTTAGATAAAACTACATTCAAGGAATTGGTTGCTAATTTAGGGATGGTGACGGAACGTGACATTGCTCTCGGATTATGGTTGTTGGGTGTATGTTTTGGATTTGAGTTTTTTTGTGCAAATTATTATGAGGCAACCCAACCTGGTTTTTTCTTGGAGTTTTAGCTGCTTTTTTCACTACATTGAACTGGATTTTTGGTCTGGATATTGACTTTGACTTATCAAAACTTGCCGTTCAAGCACGCGATTAGGAACATTAAACTGAAGCAATCTTGAAGTTGCTTGCCCAATTTGAGTTTTCCCTTCTATTCGCGCATTTTCAATCCAAAAATGTTCGTCCCAAACCTGATGACGGGGATTAAATAAAGGGACTATTTCTTTAGTCACTTGGTCTATTGTCGCAAAATCAGAACCTTTATGGCGATTACAAGATAAACATGAAAGTGCCAAATTATCCCCAGTAGTTTCACCCCCATGTTTTACTGCAATAATATGATCTACTTCGTGAGTATAAATAGAAAATCCTGATGAATAAGACAATATTCACAGCGCTTTGAAGCTCTATTTA
>JAAUPE010000064.1 GCA_012034595.1 Calothrix sp. CSU_2_0
TTCTTGCCTCCTGACTTCTGACTCCTGCCTCCTGCCTTCTGCCTTCTGCCTTCTGCCTTCTGCCTTCTTTTATTATGTATGAAATTTAAGCGTAATCGCCAAAACAACATCTGGAAAAACGAAATTAATGATATTTTTCGAGGTATTTGTGGCGGACTATTATTTGGTATTCCTCTACTTTACACAATGGAAGTATGGTGGATCGGTTCATTAATTAAACCGCAAATCATGATAATTGCGATCGCGCTAACATTTATCACGATCTATTTTCTCAACCGTACCGAAGGATTTCGTAAATATCGCAAACAAAATCGACCCTATGAAGCAGTTTTAAATACTGTCGAAGCAATGGCAATCGGTATAGTCTGCTCGACATTGATGCTGATTTTATTACAAGAAATCACTGCCGATAATTTTTTTAAAGAATCACTGGGAAAAATAATATTTGAAAGCGTACCTTTTACCTTAGGTGTAGCATTAGCAAACCAATTTCTAGGTGAAAACAATAGTACTTCTGAAACAAGAAATAGCAATAAAAAATCAAAAAATAACTCCGATCAACTACACGCAACCTTGAGTGACATTGGCGCAACTTTAATCGGAGCAACCGTCATTGCTTTTAATATTGCTCCAACTGACGAAATTACCATGCTAGCAGCCTCATTTTCGCCTATATGGCTATTACTAATAATCGGCACATCATTATTAGTAAGTTACGGCATAGTTTTTCAGGCAGGCTTTTCCAATCAGCAAAAACGTCAGCAACAACGAGGAATCTTTCAAAGACCATCAAGCGAAACAATTATGGCATACTTAGTATCGCTGTTTGCATCTGCATTGATGCTATGGTTCTTCCAAAAACTTACATTTACCGACCCTTGGACAATGTGGTTAGACCATACTTTATTATTAGGATTACCCGCAAGTATTGGTGGTGCAGCAGGAAGACTAGCAATCTAAAAATAATATTACCAAAATATGAATAAAACTCAAGAATCAAATCATGACGAACACGAAAAAAAACCAAAACGAACAGTTGCAGAATGGATAACTTTTAGTATTTCATTATCTATATTAGCCTCAATCATTGGCTTAGTAATATATACACTTATTAATGATAAGCATCAACCACCACTAATTTCGATAATTCAAAAACCAACAACCCATAAAATTAACGGACAATATTCTGTCCCTTTTGAAGTAGTCAAGCAAGGGGATGAAACTGCTGAGTCAGTACAAATTATAGCAGAATTAAAAGTTAATAATAGACTCGAAGAAACAGGTGAACAGCAAATAGATTTTTTATCAAGTGGAGAAAAAGAAGAAGGTGCATTTATATTTTCTCATAATCCACAACAAGGGCAACTCAAAATACGAGTAGCCAGCTATAAATTACCCTAGTATTTGAGCTAAAGTAAATTAAAACCAGAGCATTTCAATGAGAACACCAAAAAATAAATTAACTAACTAAATGTAATAAATATAGGGTGGGTTATGCTGCCGCTAACCCACCATTGTGATAGCAATTTGAAAGTTATACCAATTTGAAAAATCACGCGACAGATAGATTGTAAGGGTTTGGCATGACTAAACCCTTATATATTGTCTATGTGTTGCAATTATTTCTGGAATTGGTATTAAGTTATAAATTAATAGTGCGTTACGTACTGCCCTTAACACAACGGAACCCTCCTGCGGGAGGAAAATCCACATCGCAATTTACCTTCCCTACAAACTGGAGATTTCCTTATTGTAAAGACATGATTAAACACATCTCTACTTATCATCCAAAACTACACATTAACAGGTGCTTGGATAGCTTCATTAATTTGCTTACCATCTGGTTGTAAAGCTTGACCTTCGATGAACGATCGCAACATCCAAGCCATTTCTTCATGTCCTTCCATAATACCAGTCAGGAAGTCAGCAGTACCCTCATCATGAAAATTTTCGCTGCACTGGTCTATATGTTCGCGCAAATTACGAATAACTTGCTCATGGTCATCTACCAAGCTAGCAACCATCTCAGTTGCAACAGGGATACTACCAGAATGTTCTTTCAAAGATGCGAGCTTTAAAAACCCTTCCATAGTACCAACTGGATAACCACCCAAAGTCCGAACCCGTTCAGCAATAGAGTCGATTGTTTCAGTTAACGCTTGGTAATGTTCTTCCCAAAGCTCATGCAGACTACGAAATTGAGGACCAACAACATCCCAATGGTATTTCTTAGTTTTAACTAATAGTAGGTAAGCATCTGCTAAATCTTTATTTAACAGATCGACAACACCTTGACGCTGTTCTTCGCTCAAACCTATATTTAATCTACGCATTTCTAATTATCCTGAAATATGTTTCCTTATCTAAGTTGACCAATTTCAGCAATAATAAACATCAACCCAAGGAAATATTATCATCATAAAAATAAATACAAATCAAAATATTTTAATAACTTTTATTTATATATTATCAATCTATACCTAAAACATTAGATACCCGACTTCCTAAAAAATCGGGTATCTAAGACCAAGTTAAAATTAGCAAGTATATAACTAACAAAACTCAATCAAACTACTATCTAAAACACTACCAAAAGCTATTTATTCCCTGTGACTTTTTTGAAAAAGTTATTAAATTCATCTTCTACACTTACTGCGTCTTCAGAATTACTAGGACGCTTCATCTTATCAATATCAGCATCACCTTGAACCTCATTCAAACCCTTATTAGCTCTTTCCTGGGTTTGTTTCAAATCAGGCTGACCAGGTGCCATTCTCGAAACTTCATCTGTAAGACGTTGTGTTTCTAACAATTGCGTCTCACCTTCTTTAACATCACTTTGATAACTTTCAATTGCAAAGGCTGGAAATGCGTTTGAGAAGAGTAATAAAGAACAAGCCGCAATGACAATTAGATAACGAACAGGACGTAATAAAGATAACGCAAAAGCAAAGATTTTCATTGAATTTCCTCTCGTAGTTTAAGAATCTAAAATTGACCTAAAGATTTATTCCTATTGTTAATAAGAATTGCGATGCTCCATTGCTATCTATTTCCCGCAGGTTAAAAATTGTCTTTTTTTGACATCATTTCAGCTAATGTGATTAAAAATCCCAAAAGTATAATCAAATTAACCAGCAAGTATTAGAATTGGCTTTTGAGAACTATCATAGAGCAATCTATATAAAGAACTAAGCTAGTGTCATGTTATGGCGAACATGAGAATTCAACAAATCGAATTAACTAGCCAAATTTTTATCTTTAGGTGTTTGATTGCTTTTTATGATTAGCACATCACTCGGAATATCGCCTAGTAATGTTGTACAAAAAAAATGACTTCGAGGGAATCAATCAATAGGCTGAAGTTCTGATAAATATCTTGATTTCAGCATCAGTCTAAAGATATAGAAATTATTACTTATCAAATAAAATTTAGAAAATCAAGCGAATGCTCTAGCCAATTGAGCTACCAGGGAATAACAAAGAAAAGGTGGGTAATATCGAATGGACTGCTCTAATTCAGCATCTCAAATCAGCCATTCCACCACCTTTCCCATGTAAGCGATACTCCTTTGGAGTCACTTAGCGATCGCACAAGGAATCGAACCTTGAGCAAATTTTAGATTTTAGATTTTAGAAAATGGAATTGAAGATTCTGTCAGGTAAAATCTAAAATTTAAAACAGTATCCCACGCTCGTAAATGTAAGACAGCCGTGCATTTTGGATATATTCTTGAGTTTTTTGACTTGCAAATTTAGAACTTTTATTCGTTCTCAATTCGCTTTCTAATGGTTGAGAATTACTAGGTTTACTTTTTCCCCAAGAGGAAGACTTATTCCAACCTCTAGGAACTAATTGGATGTAGAACATTGTTTTGCCTCCGTTCTTTCTCCATCTTTCTTTTTGATTGAATGTGTTTGACTTAAAACGCTTGTTTCTCGCTTTGTTACGCTTATACTACAAAAATACTACAAAAGTGTCAAGGGGTTTAGAGAAAATATTTTGAGATTATCAAAAAACCTTGCGGGAATAAGGCTTTAAGCATGTAATATGTCTGTAGCAAGGATAAAAATTGTTTAAAATCGCCTTCGTGTCGCGACTCATCAGGAGTATCACACTTCGGAAAAGCTAGGTAAATGAGGGAATTCATGTCTGGGGTTAAAAACCGTAATTTGGTAGATCGAGTTGTTGTCCAGGGATTAGCTGCTTTGGCAATTTTCTGTGTTACGTCATGTAGTAACACCACTAAAATCGAGCGATCGCCTCATAAATCGTTAATTAACGCACCAAAAAGTCAGGTATTGTCTGGAAGTATCACCGCTAGCACAACATCCTCAATATCAAAACCGCAGAATTTAACTTTTGTAACTTCCCCACAATTCCAGGGAAAGACCATATATAAAGTCGAAATACCGAATAATGAGAAAGTTATTGCCTTAACTTTTGATGATGGTCCGTGGAAGGAAACTACACCACAAATGTTGGATATTCTTAAACAAAATGGTGTGAAAGCGACATTTTTTTGGGTAGGGACAGCAATTCAAGAAAACCCAAATATTGCCAAACAAGTTGTTAGCGAAGGACATGCGATCGCAAACCACACGTTCCATCATTGGTACAAACAAATGGATGTAGCTACGGCAAAAAGCGAAATCGATCGCACTGCGGATTTGATTTATAAAACTACGGGGGTAAAAACAACTTTGTTTCGTCCACCTGGAGGTTATTTAAATAATGGTTTGGCTAGTTATGCGAAAAGTAAAAATTACGCCATTGTCATGTGGTCACAGACATCCGCAGACACCGATCCAAAAGCAAAATATCAAGTATTTGTCAAGAATGTGTTGCGGGATGCCAAACCTGGTGGCATTGTATTAATGCACGACGGAGGAGGAGACAGAGGCAGGACAGTGCAGGCTTTACCAGCGATAATTCAAGGGTTGAAGGAGAAGGGTTATCGGTTTGTGACGGTTCCGGAATTATTGGAGATGGGAAAATACGACCCAATAATTCGACAAAATTACAAAAAAGCCATATAGAACGCATTGTAGGGGCAAACGGTTGTTTGCCCAAATTTATTTATAAGCAGCTAAGGTGAAAACCCTGCGTCTTTAGACCAGGGATGAAAACTAATTGCAGGTTTAAACCTGCTTTGATGGTAAAGTAGTGCCAACAGGAACGGTAATCAACCTGTATAAAAACCCAACTGCCTAACGGCAATCTGTACCTTGACAATTGAAAATTAATGGTTCTATTCCATAGTTTTAGTTCCTTCCCAGGAATAGGTAAAATTTTCATGGGGACTAAACGACACAGAATTCAAACAAAACAAATTTTGGAGTAATCTAACTACGGTAGGGCATACCGAAAGTCAACGCTTGGGGAGAGAACCACCTCTGGATTAGATACTGCAAGGGATCTAATTTAAGTGGACTCGTTGAACCAAGAATCTCCGTGGCTTCAGCCCGGAGAGTGTCAATCTGCCCAAATTTATTTATTTTGACCAAATTTATCCTAACTCCTAACTTCTTGACAAACTTGCGCTTCCTGCCAAAGCTTGTGCAGAAAACATTCCGTGCGATCGCTCATCTTCGTCACGAAAACCCCATTTGCATCATCGCAACCACCAGACATCCACGAACCATGCAAAGTCACTTCGATATACTCAGAATCGCAAACGCAAACGGTCATAATATCGCGATCGCGGAGCGAACCTTGGTTATCGCCACATATTGACTTTTTTAACACATCAACCCCAGGCAAACTTACAGGCAGCAAAAACGAGGCTGTGCTGGGTTCGACGTAAAGACTTTGACCGACACGCAGTGCTAAAATTACACGCGCTTGTACCCAATCCTCAATGGACTGAGTTAAACATTCAAGGTAAAAGTCAGTTTCCGTATACGTTAATTTCAGCATTCTTCATGCGCTCCTGTTACTCCAGGCTGTTTGCTTGCTTATCCATCCAAAACTGTTCTGCAAAAGCAATAGTTGGGTGGATGGGTGCTTTGGGTTTTATACGGGGATGCATTCCTGCTTCGTGAGGCATCTTGTCTCCTTTTTGGAGTTACACCGTTCACACGCAGTAACTACGTTATCCCATTTATGTTGACCACCCCGCGACCGAGGAATCACGTGGTCTAAGGTCAGGTGTTTGCTGCTACCACAGTATTGGCAAGTGTGGCGATCGCGTCGTAATACTTCCCGACGGTTAACTGGAGGTGCTTTCCAGGTACGTTCGGAGGAAGCTATTTTTAAGCGAATATGTTTTGGTACTTGCACCACAACGCTAGGAGAACGAACCAACCAACCACTTTGTTCGCTCGAAAAATCCAGAGGTTCGGCTTTTTCCGTCACTAGCAACACAATTGCTCGCTTAATATTGACGCGACATACTGGTAAATAGTTTTGCGAAAAAACTACTACCGATTGCTCTAACACTTGCCTAAAAGGGTTCGTCACAGCTTTACTCCTCTTTAAAAAAAACCGACTAAAAACCCCTACTAAAAACCCCCACTTCTCCTGTTTTAGGTGAAGCGGGGGTTAAAAGTTGACTCTCATGGTCTTTTATCCCTATATCGGTACAGTTGTTCTATCCATGTACCATCCGCTTCTATTACTTGGTTTTGACCCTAGATTCAGCACGCTAATTCGGTTATATCCAATCCAGGTATGTCCACAATCAAGATTGTCGTCTGTTTGTGCTTGAGCTGTTTGTTCTCGACCACTTTGTTCTTGAGCAGCTTGTTCGTGACCAACCTGTTCGTGACCAACTTGCTCGCCAAAAGCGGCGAAATCTTGCTGAGAGATGCATCCTCCAGCAAAGTTTTGCGAACTTAATGCCTGAGCGCAAAGTACGCGCTCTGCATGGCTTGCTTCCTCAAAGGGGTAAAGCATATCGCGACGAGCATCACTGATAAAACTACCCATAAATAAGTACTCCACTCCCACAATGCCAAATTCCCAACTCAATCGCGAGTTGCGGGGGCATGTAGAAGTGGAGCTTGGGTAAAGAGTTATCACAGAAAATTTCACCTATTGATCATTCCTTTAAACATACTACACTTGTATTACTATCCTGTCCATACTTATCAAGGAGAAAATTATGCATACGATCGCTCGCACTTCAACCACCGACATGGAAGTTACCAGCATCCGTTTGGAGCGGGAACTTAAAGATAAACTCAAAGAACTATCAGGAAGTCAGGGATATCAAGCTCTAATTCGGGATATCCTTTGGAATTTTGTGCAGCAAAAATCTGGCGAGTGGAAACCTAGATTTTCCCGTGCTGATATCCGAGCCACTATTGTCGCTACGGCACAGCAAGAAGAGCGCTGTGTACTCACAGGTCAACTGATTCCAAGGCAACAACCAATGTTATTAGGATTTACGAGAAATGGCGATATGGTTCCTCTAAGTGTCGAAAGTTTGGTCGATTAGATCGCAACAAAGCGCAGTCTAGCTCGACTATTACCAGATAACTAGCTGGACTGCGCCGAAATTATATCCAAAAAAGTAGACAAAAAATATATCTAAAAAAATATATTCAAAAAAAAATTATCTTTGTATATTACTATTATTTAACTAAATAACTTTTTGGTCGGATTTCACCCAATCTATATATTCCTGTGGGAATGGAAATTTGTCAGGCAAATACTTCAATAAGGGGTATTACATACCTTGACAATCGATACTTAGAAGTATAGACAGTGAACTTATCCTCAAGAAAAGGAGTGCTGCAATACCATAAAAATCCTCATTTATTAAGTTGACATTATAAAAATAATCCCTTGTAACCTACGGAAAATACGGTTCTTCCCTGTTATATTAAGTAAAACCTTATTACCACAGGCATTTATCAAAAAATACTGATAAAAATAATTGACTATTTATAATGTACGTAAGTAGTTGTGCGGGTAAGGTTTAATGAGTTTTTGTCTGAAGTATAGCAAAATTACGGTTTGTGTATAGTTACAGACGGGATATTCTGGGTCATAGTAAGTAAATTAATACAAACACTGACTATCAGACTTCTCAAATTTTCCGGCTTTGCTGTAGCAATATGTATCCTCGTATGCTTGCGTATTTGTTTAATCTAAAGATAGATTTTGTCATTTTGCAGGAAAGGGGCTATAACAGGTGAGGAAAAGTTTTGATACAAGAAAAGAAGGGTGATAGAGGTGTAGCTACGGCTTTAGGGGTGAACGGTATGCTAAGAAGGCGGTTACAACTAGAATGGGGACAATATTTAATAATGTGTCAGGAATGAAGCAGCGTTTCTCATCGCCGCTACAGAATCCAGATGAACTTGACCGAATACGTAAATACCCGTATGAAAAGCTGATGCAGCACCAGGAGGAACCAGCCCAGCAGCTGGCACAAAAAATAAATCAGATTGTTGCGAATACATCGTCCCAAGCGGGGATGTTACAAGAGATTGCCCAATTGTTAGGAGCGGCATTTGATATTGATTGCTGCTGTTTGGTATCTGTGACGGGAGAGATTTCTGAAGAGCCAATCGTTGCTAATTGGTGCAAACCAGAATATTTGGATTTGTCGCATCCAAATGAAATTTTTGCGATGGAACCAATGGATTTGCCTGTTGTACAGTGTGCTGCTGAAACTTTGACAATCAATGATATTTCCACAATCGAACATAGCCTTAAAGCTGGATGTCAACAGTTACAAGTTCCAATTAAGGCAGTTTTGGCGATTCCGACAAGATTTGCAGGCAAAAATAATGGTGTTGTTAGTTTAATTAGATCCCAACCGTCTGATTGGAGCGAAGAAGAGAGAGAACTGTTAAAATCCCTCGAAGCTTCATGCGCGATCGCATTTTCTCAAGTTGGACAAGCGCAAATGATTGCTTCGCAGCAACAATTTGTCCAAACCTGTGCCCAACACCAAAGTTTAATCAAGCAGCTATCGATTTTGAGTCGCAGCAACTTGGAGCTAAATCAAATGCTCCAACTGGTTCTGACTTCAACTGCCGAAGCTCTACAAGTCGATCGCGGATTATTAATACTATTAAAATATACAGACCCTTTATTTAGAATTAGACAAAAAAAACAAGTTCCCAAAGCGAAGGCGACTATCATCTGTGAATGGTCGAAAAATTCTGAAAGCTATCGCAGCACCATTCCAGATGCTATCGAAGAAACTTTGCAGCAATCTTTTTTAATTTCCGATTGTGGACTTTGTCAACGTATTTTTATAGATTCGGGTAAACCGATTATTGTTAGCGATATTACAGATGCTAGCGATATCGCTAGCATTGCACCAACTGCCACACCGCTATTTGCCCTCGACAAACTGCCAGCAATGCTATTAATGCCTTTGGAAAACCAAGGCAGAATTTTAGGTTTTTTAGTTCTCCAACAAGCAGAACCTCGAACCTGGCAATCAGCCGAAACTAATATTGTTGAAATGGTTTGTGGTCAAGTTAGTAATTCTGTCATCCAGTCGCAAACATTGCGACAGGTGCAAATGCTGGTGGATGAGCGTACAGCACAACTCCAACGCAGCTTGGAAGTGCAAGCAAAGTTATATGAAAAAACGCGGCAGTATGTAGAGCAATTGCGCGAACTCAACGAACTCAAAGATGAATTTTTGAGTAATATGAGCGACAGACTCCGCTACCCACTTACCAATATGCGGATGGCAATCCGTAACTTACGTCAACCCAGCATTCAAGCCGATCGCCAAGCTCGGTATTTTGATATCCTCGAACAAGAGTGTACTAAAGAAATTAATTTAATTAACGATTTATTAACACTGCAAAAATTAGAAACACACCAAGAACGTCCGCAATTAGAAAATATAGATTTAAATACCCGCATCCAAGATTTAACAAGCACCTTTGCAACCAAACTTTCCGAAAAAGGTATCAACATAGTTCTCGAATTGCCCCCAGAATCGCTGAAAATCGAAACTGAACTCGAAAGCTTTGACCGGATTCTACAAGAACTACTTGCAAATGCCACTAAATACTCACAACCAGATACAACTGTTTATTTGCGTGTTAATCACCAAGTTATCGAGCAAACAGACCGAGTTATTATTGAATTAATAAATATTGGGCGTGGTATTTCCGAAGAAGAAGTAACTTATATCTTTGACAAGTTCCGTCGTGGAAAAGGACGATGGACTCCTGGCACTGGTTTAGGACTTGCACTCGTCAAGTCTCTAGTTCAGCACCTTAACGGGGAAATTACACTTGCCAGCAATCAAATCGAAGATTCTGATTTTAGCAACATTAGTTTTACCCTAAATCTACCCCAATTCTCTGACGAAATTAAACCATAATCCGACCGTGACCGAACAATACAATGCCGCAGAAGAATATAAAATTTCTGCTCACGACGAACAAATTATAGATAATACAGCAGATTTTGCATCCGATGCACCTGAACTGCAAGCAGTAGAAGTCGAAATCGAAAAAATTGCCGACCGTCAGCGTCAAATTACTGCTAAAATTCAAATTTCGCGATCGCCTGAAATAGTCTGGAAGATTTTAACTGACTACGCAGCTTTAGCTGATTTTATCCCCAACCTTGCCAAAAGTACTTTGTTAAAACATCCCCAAGGTGGCATCCGTCTCGAACAAGTTGGTTCGCAGAAATTTTTAAAATTTAATTTTTGTGCCCGTGTTGTCCTAGACTTGCAAGAACATTTTCCCAAGGAAATTACCTTTGAGATGGTTGAAGGTGATTTGAAAGAATTTTCTGGAAGCTGGCAATTACAACCATGTTCTGTTGCTAATCAACCAGGAACTAATCTTTGCTACAGTATTTTTGTCCATCCCAAACGGATTATGCCCATAGGGGTGATTGAGAATCGTCTCAGTCACGATTTGCGAATGAATATGTTTGCTATTCAACAGCGAGTTGAAGCCTTGTATTAGTAAGAAATATTAGTGTGAAAAATTAAACGGACAATTAGTGTTTGCAAAATCTTTATGCAAGAGACACAGACAATTGATTTCCGCCAAATTGGTTATTCAAGCTCAAAACCCGCATCAACCGATAAATGGTTAGATGCGGGTTCTAGTCTAAGTCTAGTACCCCCAGGGGAATTCGAATCCCCGTCGCCTCCGTGAAAGGGAGGTGTCCTAGGCCTCTAGACGATGGGGGCGCGTTAGACTCGACAATATATAAATTAATGTTTTTTGCAATATATGTCAATAGTTTTGAGAGAAAAAATCTTTGAGGAAAGAGAAAGGGGAAAACCAGACACCCATTGACTGTCTCCCCATCCCTAAAGGGAGGGGATTCTTTCACTGTCAGGCTCTGACGAGCGGAAGCGGACAGAGCTACACTGAGTATGAGGGCGGAACCTCAACCCAACGGGGGCAGCCATCACCCCAACTACGGGGACTTCCAAAAGTCCCAGATACTTTTTGCGAATATTAATCGCTCCAACGCCATCTCGGTGAAACTTAAAGCCGCAACTACACTTGTAGACGCGGTTCTTTGGTTTGTGCCGTTTGCCGCACTGTGGGCAGGTCTGAGACGTATACCGCTCATCCTGGAGTGCCACTTTCATTCCTGCCTTCTCAGCCTTGTAAGTGAGCATTTGCCGGGTTTGACCATGCAGCATTTGATGGATTTTCTGATTCGCTTTTTTGCCATAATCAACAGACGAACGTATATCTCGAATGTCGCCAATTACAACGGTCTGAACGTTTCTTTCTTTGAACGTTGAGACAAGTTTTGTCGTCTGTTTGTGCTGAATGTCTTTGATCTGGTTATTCAGTTTTGCCAACTGCTTTTGCTTCGAGCGGATCGAGCGTTTGCGGCGTTTTGACCCAGGCTTCATTTTGTCGATACTGCTGGATAGATTCGCTTTCAATCGGTTCTGATATTGACGTTTGGCTCTCAATGCCCGACCGTTGAGAGTCGTCAAAAATTAACATAATCCCAAGACCAAAAATATTTGCGACAGGTAAAGACGTTCCATCGGAACGTCTTTAAGGTCATCTCGGAAAAGAATTAAAACTTTCCTGCATCTCACGTCTGGTCGAATGAGCAGGATTAAAACCGTCATTGCGTGCCCGTCTTCGTAAATCTCCGACATCAGGAGATGCATTCACAGCTTCTTCAATTTTAATCTTTCCACTTAACATCAACTCGCATAGTGCTTGGTTCATCACCTGCATACCCTCATGGGAACTATCTTCCATTAATTGATAAGCCTCAATTTCCTCACCTTTGAGCAAATAATCTTGCATTGCAGTCGTATTCAGCAAAATTTCCATCGCTGCTATCCGTTTTGCATTAACTGTCGGAATTAGCTGCTGGGCAATAACTGCAACCAAAGAATCGACAATTTGGACACGCATCGCAGCTTGTTCATCAGGATTATAAATATTCAACAAGCGATTAACAACGGCGATCGCATTCTTAGTATGCAATGTACCCAAAACCAAATGACCTGTTTGTGCAGCTTTGAGTGCGGTATCAACCGAAACGCGATCGCGCATCTCCCCAATTAAAATGATATCAGGGTCTTCGCGTAACACCGAGCGTAGTGCATCGTGATATTCGCTGGTATGTAAACCCACTTCTCGCTGACTAATCAAGCACTTCTGCGAAGTATGAACATATTCAATCGGGTCTTCAATCGTCACAATATGCTTTTGCACGGTTTCATTCAAAAAACGCAACATCGCTGCTAATGTTGTGGATTTTCCAGAACCCGTAGGACCTGTAACTAAAATTAAACCCTGTCTTTTTGTCACAATATCTTTAAGAACCGCAGGCAAGCGCAAACCATCAATCGAAGGTACTTCTAGGGTAATTAAACGCAGCACCATCGCACTACCAGTTAATGTTTCAAAACAATTCACCCGACAGCGCAAAAATCCTGGATAAAACATACCAGTATCGAGTTCTTTTGTTTCCACAAAACGTTGTCGCTGTGAGGGTGTGAGAACTTCGACTAAAAATCCTTCAAAAACTTGAGGTGTAATAATTTCACCCTTACCATAAACCACCATTTGCCCTCGCACTCGAAAGCGTGGTACTTCCCCTACACGGATATGCACATCCGATGCTTGTTGCTCGTAAGCATCACGTACCATTTGCTGTACAGTTACGCTTCTTCCTTGCAATTGCCCAAGCGGAGTTGGTAGCAGTTTACTTGGTAGAGGAGGAGGAGAATTGCGTGTTGTAGAAGTTGATGGGCGCAAATTTTCCCTTGAATGTTCCCCCGTTACCGCAACTGCTAGTGAATCCACTTGTTGATGATTTTGTAACGGGGACCTAATTGATTCGTCCATGAATGAGGTCCTTTTGCCAATGATTCAAAATGTATCCCAGAATGTAGTCATCGGTTTTACCAATTCTTAACAACATTACTCCGTAACTTAACTGAATATCAGAATGTTTGTTGTTTATCACCAACCAGTAAAGTTACCTAGACAACTACTGATAATGTACACCTAATATTAGTTGATCAACTTAGCTAGGAACTTATCTTTACAGTCATTTCATCAAACCACCAAGGTGCTGTAAATTAACGATGTTTTTAGATTCTGCTGTAAAAAATAATTATTGCTTATTCAATTGTTTATTCAACAGTTAATTGCTGGTTGATTATTTGCGTCTTACTCGCCGGGATTGGATAATTGTTGATAGTCTGTATTATTTATTACTTACTTTTTCAACTTCCGTTCCCAAACCATTAACTAACCATGATTAAACCCATCATCAATTATCTTGAGACTCGCGCTTGTGCCCCAGCATATAGCGGTTGGGTTTTAGGAGCGATCGCCATTTGTTTTTTTGGAGCGGCGATTAATACAATGGCTGGCTGGTTATACGTAATTAGTGGACTTAGTTGTGCCATTCTTGGGGTTGCAGCCATTTTACCATCGCGATCGCTATCTGGATTAACGGTAAGTCGCCATTCGATCGAACCAGTCACCGTCGGGGAAGACTTGCGAATCGAATTAGAGATTACAAACCCATCGGAGCGAACCGTCAGCTTACTAAAAATCGAAGATATATTACCTTTACGGCTCAAAAACAAACTCGATCGCAAACCCACCGAGCATACCATCGACAGAATTGCTCCCCAAAACAACTATCAATGGGAATATTATTACTCCACCGAGCATCGGGGTATATATCGCTGGCAAACAGTGCAATTGAAAAGTGGTGCCCCATTCGGCTTATTTTGGAGTCGTCGCGATCGCAACTGTCAAGCGACTGCGGTAGTGTACCCACAGATTTTACCCTTAGTAAATTGCCCCCTCATCGATGAAATCGGACAAGACGAAAGCCGGAGAAGTAACTACCAAGGAAACCCCGCTTACACAGCAACAGAAGGGCTGATACGCTCCTTACGACCCTATCGAACAGGTGATCCGATTCGTTTAGTACATTGGCGTACAAGTGCCCGTTATGGCGAATTGCGGGTGCGCGAACTAGAAATGATTACAGGTGGACAAGATATTGCGATCGCTCTAGATAGCGGAACCAAATGGGACGAAGAAAACTTTGAGCAAGCAGTAATTACCGCAGCATCCCTATATTTTTACGCACAACGCCAACAAATTAATGTCCAACTTTGGACAGCTGGTACAGGTTTAATCAAAGCTGGAAATCTCCGAATTTTGGAAACATTAGCAGCAACATCACCCCTAGAGGATGCAATTACAACCGAAGTGCCAAAATTACCATTCATTTGGTTAACAGAAAATCCTGCAACCCTAACTTCCCTACCAAACGGCAGTCGTTGGGCATTGTGGCAAAACTCAGCATCATCCCAATCCCGGCAAATAATCAATAGAGAGATACCAGGTTTAATTATTAGTAAAGAAGAACAATTACAAATCCAACTACAAACTACAAAAAATATTTAGTTAATTGGGCATTGGCATTAAAATTTCCCAGTTTCCTATTTCCCATTCCCCATCTCTCAATGTCATGCATTAGAACTTTCGATGTACTTAACATAAATTTGAATAATATGCTTAATAGCAGCAAAAGCTGAGATTATGGCGATACAGAGGGATTAAGCAATTAAAAACTGGCTTCAGGTTACAAAGAAATGGGGAATATCACCCAATTTAAGCGTTGTAGGCTGCGGTACAATGCAAAGAAATATTTAAATTATGAAAAGCCTGTCCTATGATCGCATCAGACACATCAGAAGTTAACTCAAAATCCAGCGATAAGAATCTTGAAGCAATGCGCCATTTTTCGGAGCAATATGCAAAACGCACTGGTACTTACTTCTGTTCTGAGCCTTCCGTTACTGCTGTTGTAATTGAAGGATTAGCCAAGCATAAGGATGATTTAGGAGCACCTTTGTGTCCCTGTCGTCATTACGAAGATAAAGAAGCCGAAGTCGCAGCAGCTTTTTGGAATTGCCCTTGCGTACCAATGCGCGAACGCAAAGAATGCCATTGTATGCTATTCCTCACCCCAGATAATGAATTTGCTGGCGAACAACAAGATATTTCGCTAGAAACAATCAAAGAAGTACGAGATAGTATGGGATGAGCGAATTAATGCCTATTGAGTTTTGGCTAGGTGTAGAACAGTTCAACACGGGACAATTCTATGCCTGCCATGACACCTTAGAGGCTCTATGGATTGAAGCTGGAGAGCCTGAAAAAACATTTTATCAAGGTATATTACAAGTTGCAGTAGCCTTGTATCATTTGGGTAACGGGAATTTACGTGGTGCGACGATTTTGCTGGGTGAGGGTAGCAATCGCTTACGACGTTACCCATCTATTTTTGCTGGGATTGATGTAGATGAATTTTTAGATAGTAGTGTTGCTTTGTTAAAAGTGTTGCAACATTCCCAACCAGAAAGTATTGTTAACCTCAAATTGGGTGAAGACGAAGCGTTTCCCATACCCAAGATAGTATTAGTGGAATAGGGAATAGGGAATAGGGAATAGGGAATAGGGCATAGGGCATAGGGTATGGGGCATAGCAATAAATAAAGACAGATTACTGCGAAGCTTATATCTTTATCTTTATCCAATGCCCCATTCCCCATTCGCAATCCCCCATTCCCCAATTTAAGAAACATCAAGGCAAGACAAAGCGTCAATAGTTGCGTTAGGGGCAGTTAATTTTATGATGATTGCAGCCAGAATCAGCTTGTGCAGGTTCTGTAGTTTTTTTCATTTGTAGCAAATACCTGTAGACTATAACCATTTGGCGACTTAGAGTGCAGTGTTTCTAACAAGCATTGCCTAATGTGTCGCGAGTGCCTGGATATACTACTAAAAGTAACTAGAATAAAAACCAAAACTATAATTCCCGAATCTTTATGTTCTCCGCTAATAAAATTTTCCCAGGCTTGATGCGTAATTTAGGTTTAGGTTTAGGTTTAAGTTTAGGTTTCGGCTTACCTGTTGTTGTCGGTATAATGTCGCCAAATCGTCTGCAACCAGCCATAGCTCAAACTGCTGCACAACGAAGTCCGATCCAGATTACAGCAGATATTCAAGAATATGATGCCAAATCGCAGGTTGCGATCGCACGCGGGAATGTGCAAATGCTTTATACTTCTCGCGGAATTAAAGCAACCGCAACCCAAGCTCAATTTTTTAGTCGCGAACGTCAAATAGTCCTAAGTGGGAATGTCTATATTTTGCAACAAGGTGGCAACAGCATTCGCGGCGAACGGGTAATATATTTAATTGACTCTGGGAGATTCATAGCCCAACCTCAAAGTGGTCGTCAAGTGGAATCAATTTATATTATTGAAGAAACTCAAAACAACCCTGCATCTGCACCAAAAACGCCCCCTTTGAAACGTAAATAAATGGTTATGTTAGGGTTTCTACAGACGCGATTTTCCTCGTCTCTCGACTAAAAAGCACTAAATATTGACGATGAGGTGCAAATTGTGAGAATTGTTTTAGAGAATATCCATAAATCCTATGGCAAACGAGTTATTGTCAACCGTGTCAATATCTCCGTTGCCCAAGGTGAAGTAGTTGGGTTGCTAGGACCAAATGGAGCAGGTAAAACCACCACATTTTATATTGCAACGGGCTTAGAAAAACCCAATCAGGGTAAAGTCTGGCTCGATAGTATGGATATTACCGGATTACCAATGCACAAACGGGCACGATTGGGAATTGGCTATTTAGCGCAAGAAGCAAGTGTTTTTCGCCAATTGTCGGTACGGGATAACATTCTTTTAGTATTAGAACAAACCAATGTACCGCGTTGGGAATGGGAAATACGGATGAATAACTTGCTGCGAGAATTCCGATTAGATAAAGTCGCAAATAGTAAAGGAATACAGCTTTCTGGGGGAGAACGTCGCAGAACTGAGCTAGCACGTGCTTTAGCTGCGGGGCAAGAAGGACCAAAATTTTTACTCCTCGATGAACCATTTGCAGGAGTCGATCCGATCGCAGTTGCCGAAATTCAAGAAATTGTCGCCAAATTACGCGATCGTAATATGGGTATTCTCATTACAGACCACAACGTTCGCGAAACCCTCGCTATTACCGATCGCGCTTACATTATGCGTGAAGGGCAAATTCTAGCTTCTGGCACATCTGAAGAACTATATAACAATCCTCTTGTCAGACAATATTATTTGGGTGATAATTTCCAAGCTTAAATCCAAGCTTAAATCCCATCTGGAATTTTTAATCACTATATCCACCTTAGTTACTATAAACACCGCAAAGTAGCGGCTGTGAAGGCTAAAATTTACACAATTAATAATCTGAACGTAAAATTGAAATTAGACCGTCTTTTTTACTTGTATTAATTTAAATCAATTTAGTACTGATGAATTGATACTCACTAACTAATTTATACCGATTAAAATAAATTATTTTCCATAGCCTTATTCCCTATTTACTCTGGGTTGCAGTTTTCTTAGAAGTTACATTATGATGGCATCAAAAAAGCTCAAATCATCGTTTTACAGCATCGGCGCATTACTACCTTTCTCGACAATGGATCGGTATCTTGCTAGCCAACTAATTACACCTTTTTTGTTTGGAGTCGGACTTTTTTCGTCAATTAGTGTAACTGTTGATGCTGCATTTGATTTAATGCGAAAAATCGTCGAATCTGGTTTACCAGCCAGCACAGCACTTCAGGTTTTCTTATTAAGAATGCCCGAATTTATTGTTTTAGCTTTCCCAATGTCTATACTTCTTGCAACATTGATGACATATAGTCGTCTTTCCAGCGAGAGCGAATTAGTCGCCTTAAGAGGTTGTGGAGTCAGCATTTATCGCATCGCAATTACTGCGGTATTAATGAGCTTTATTGTCACAATAATTGCCTTTGTATTTAACGACCAAGTTGCACCTGCTGCTAAATACCAATCCACTCAAATTCTCGAACAAGCATTAAAATCTGATACACCTTCTTTCAAGAAGGATAATATTATTTACCCTGAATATAAAACTTTAAGAACAAAGGAAAATGGGAAAGTAAAAAAAGAAAAAATATTATCGCGACTATTTTATGCCGACCAATTTGATGGTAGACAAATGAAAGGTCTAACAATTATTGACCGTTCAACAGAAGGTTTAAATCAAATTGTAGTTTCCGAATCTGGGGAATGGAACGTCAAAGAAAATGTCTGGGACTTTTATAACGGCACAAGTTATCTTGTTGGTGCTGACCGTTCTTATAATAATATCTTCCGATTTAAACACCAAAAAATAGAATTACCCCGTACCCCATTAAGCTTAGTCGAACAAAGCCGCGATTACGGAGAAATGAATATAGCTCAAGCACTCGAACAATTAGAATTAGAACGTCTTGCAGGTGATGAGCAAAAAATTCGTAAGCTCAAAGTCCGAATCCAGCAAAAATTTTCAGTCCCCTTTATTTGCGTCGTATTTGGTTTAGTTGGTTCGGCAATGGGAACCATCCCCCAACGTACAGGTAGGGGTACAAGTTTTGGTGTGAGTGTAATTATTATTTTTACTTTTTATTTAGTGATGTCTATCGCTAGTGCATTAGGAATTGCTGGTGTCATTTCACCATTTTTAGCTGCTTGGTTGCCTAATTTTATTGGTCTGGGAGTTGGTATCTTTTTATTGGTACGAGTCTCCCAAAAGTAGAGATTTGGTTAGAGAATGTTTTAAAAGCCGATTTTTAGACATTTTCTAGAGATTCGCGATCGCTTGATTATAAACCTTAGATAACGTACCCATTCCCCTTTTTCTCAGAGAAAACAGTATGGTACAACAACTGCAACCCGAAAATATATCAAAAGTCGATATCATCTACCCCGATAGCGACGGACAACCAATGGCAGATAATACGAAGCAATTTCGCTGGATAGTTACGATTAAAGAGAATTTAGAAATATTATTCGCATCACGGAATGATGTATTTGTCGCTGGGGATTTGCTCTGGTATCCCCTTCAAGGTGATAATAAGGTTCGTCAAGCACCTGATGTATTAGTTGTCTTTGGTAGACCAAAAGGTGACAGAGGTTCTTATCAGCAATGGCAAGAAAATAATATTCCTGTGCAAGTGGTTTTTGAGATATTATCTCCTGGGAATACGCTCAAAGAAATGGCAAAAAAATTAAAATTTTACGAGCATTATGGAGTAGAAGAATATTATATTTACGACCCAGATAAAATTGATTTTACTGGTTATTTGCGTTCTGGGGAAAGTTTAGAAGTCATTGAAGAAATTAGTAATTGGGTAAGTCCACTTTTAGGAATACGTTTTGATTTGACACCAAATACTTTAGAAATTTACTATCCTGATAGACGAAAATTTCTCAGTTCCGTGGAAATTGATGCATTACGACAACAGGAATTTCAACGTGCTGAACAGGAATTTCAACGTGCTGAACAAGAATCTCAACGTGCTGAACAGGAATGTCAGCAAAAAGAGGAAGCACTTCAGCAATTAGAAGCAGAACAACAACGCTATCAGGAATTGTTAGCACGATTGCAAGCTAAGGGAATTAATCCAAATAGTTTCTAAAATTAGAATCTAACCGTAGCATTCCTAAGTCATTTGTGAAAATTTAAAAACTGGGTTTCTGGACACCGTAATTTTTTTAGTTGACAAATAAAACCGTCGTAGAGAAGTGGCAATGCAACCTCTCTACGACGGTTTGATCTATTAAAGCTGAAAAAAGTATAAACAAGACTTAACCTATTATTAAGCTCGGTTGAATACAGTAGAAGCAAGTTTCTTTTATTTGTATGACTCTGTGTGTTAACCCTGATTGTAAACAGTCGAATAATACCGATGATGCACAATATTGCACGAGTTGCAATAGTAAACTAAAATTACTCGAAAGATATCGACCAATTAAATTGATTGGTAAGGGTGGATTTGGACGCACATTTTTAGCGATTGATGAACATAAACCAGCTAAACCTTATTGTGCCGTTAAACAATTAAATTTTATCGTGCGATCGCTGAAGAAATTAATAAACCAGTTCAGTTATTTGAACAAGAAGCAGTTTTATTGGAAGCATTGGGGAATCACCCACAAATTCCTGCACTTTTAGCATTTTTTACGCAAGATGAACGATTATATATTGTTCAAGAATTTATTCAGGGTGTGACATTAGAGCGAGAGTTGTTGGAGCAGGGTACATTTGATGAAACTAAAATTAGACAACTGCTCTATGATGTATTAACTATTCTAAAATTTGTCCATAAAGAAAAGGTTCTCCATCGTGATATCAAACCGCCAAATATTATTATTCGAGAAAAAGACAAAAAACCTGTTTTGATTGATTTTGGTGTTGCTAAAATCTTGCAGGATGAGAGCTTTATCGAGCAAGCAACTGCATTGGGTACGTTTTATTATGCTGCACCGGAACAATTTAGAGGGGCTGTTTTTCCTGCCAGCGATTTATATAGCTTGGGTGTTACTTGTGTTTATTTGATGACAGGTAAAAGCCAGATTCAAGAAATGTATGATGCTCAAAATTTGAGTTGGATATGGCACCAGTTTGTTCCTAAAAATATTGTCTTTAGTGATGGTTTGAAACAAATTTTAGATAAGTTATTAGAATTTCAACCGCGACAACGTTATCAATCAGCTACAGAAGTTTTACAAGCATTGGAATCGCTATCATCTCCGGTATTGGAGACTGAAATCATCGATCCATTAGCAATAAAAGCAAATATTACAAACCTAACTATTCCAGCTTCTGTTAATCCTGAAATTAATTCTTTAAATAATCAAATTAATCTTAATTCGGTAACTAATAATAACACAAGTTCAACTTCGCGATTGGGAGTTTACTATATCAAACTCGAACTACTGCTAGAAGCACAAAAATGCAAAGAAGCAGACTTGGAAACTTGGAAAATCCTATGCATGTCTTTAGGGAAGCCGACGGGAGCACCAATTGCGAGTGGTGAGGTGAATTTAATTCCTTGCGAAGTATTACTTAAAATAGATAATATTTGGACTATCGCTAGCAGTAATCGATTTGGTTTTAGCATTCAAAGCAAAATATTTGAGAGTGTTGCAAAAGACTATGTTGCTTTTTGCGATCGCGTAAAATGGCAAAGTTATAATTCTGCTTCTTATCATGAAAGTTTAAATTTCAGTAAAAATGCAGTTATGGGACATTTACCTTCACGGATTTGGGCTGAGGGTGATAAATTTTGGCGACATTTAACTGTGATTAATTCTAAGTTTTCACAGTGCAATCTCCAATCTAAAACTATATCTAAGATATAACTCAGTTTGCAAAAATTATTTAATGTCAAAAATACTAATTATGAAAAAAAGTAAGACATCTCTCAAAAATGTACAATCTGCTTTAGAAGTCGCAAGAAAGAATTACGAAATAAAACTTGGAGAATTAAATCAACTCGAACAACAAGCCGAAATTGCTCAAACTTCAGGAAATGAAGCGATAGCAAGAGAATTAATGAAAAAAGCTATTGAAGTTGAGCAACAATTATCACAATTGGATGCTGAAATTAAAGATTTAGTTAAAATTATTACCGCAAAACCTGAAAAGAATAGTTCACCAATTTTATTTTTAATTCCCCTAGCGCTAATTTTAGCTGGTGGTATTTACTTAGCTTTCTTTCAACCAAAAACCCAAACTAGTTTTCAAACAAATTGTTTACCATCCGGTACAAAATTGCGAATCATGGTGCTACGAGCATGGCACAAATCAATGCCAAATTTAAAGATTTAATTGGGGCAAAATGTGCAGGTACAAGTCTAGAAATAACAGCTAATGGTACGGATGTAGGAATCGAACAACTTATTGCTGGTAAAGTTGATATTGCGGCTGTATCTCGTCCATTAACAGCAGCAGAACAAGCACAAGGATTAGTAGGAACCTTTGTGAAAGCAGATGCGATCGCGATTATGGTTAGCAAAGAAAATCCATTCCAACTAGGACTAACTACTAGCCAACTTGCAGATATTTTTAAAGGTAATATTAGCAATTGGTCGGCAGTTGGTGGTCAACCTGGAACTATTCGTGTAATTAATAGATCTCCATTAAGTGGAACCCATGATGCATTCCAAGAATTAATCTTAAAAAATGCCCAATTCGGAACTAATTCTAACATTAAGACATACCCAACAGACGAAACAACACCAATTATTCAAAAACTGAAAGCTGACGGGATAAGCTATGCTAGTTACGCTCAAGCTAAAGAACAAAAAAGTATAAATATAGTTCCTATTGATGGTTTAAAACCTGATTCTCCCCAGTACCCCCACAAAAGACAATTATTCTATGTTTACAAGCAACCAATAACTCCTATGGTGAAGTCATTTTTGGATTTTCTCAACTCAAGTGATGGACAGGAAGCAATTAATTAAAATTAAGTTAAAAATTCGGAATATAAACAATAGAGTGGGAACTCGAAAAAATTAATTCTTTTCATTAGTTATAAATCCTATATATAGCAATCCTAAATAAGTTGTCAAAATCTCTCTCTGTTATTATCTTGGTGTCCTCCCTGTCTACCCTACGGGTAAGCGTGTTAGTGATTTATGAAAGTAGGCAAAGTGCCTATGGTGGTTTATTTATTCAATATTTTTACAAATGATTTAGGACTGCTATAGCAATCTTAAAACCTAAGTGAAAACTAAAGTTAGTCGATACTCTCCTGCAATTAGGCTGTTGATTTTGATATTTCTTGACATGCTTGTAGTCTGCCCGCAGTACTTACAATCCAATTACCGACTGCTCTAATAAGTTGGTAATCTCAATCTGACGATTTGTACAACGAGTCATACATAATTTTTATTTCATTTAATTTGATGTAATTGTATCGGCTGAATCTAGATAAAAATTGCTTATTCAATATATTTTACTTGAGTTACAGATTCTAGTCCAAAAAAATTGATTTAGAGGTTTTAGAGGTTGTTAAACTTCTGAATTTTAACTTCTAAATTCTAACTTCTAGCTCCTGACTTCGGAATTTTGCGATATTTCGGCTGAATAATTGATTCAAATACTAATAGACATTTTAGGTTTATTAAATGAAGAAACTTCTTTATTGGTTGATGGGTGAAAAAGCCGGAAGAACTATAGTTGGCAGTTGGAACTGGTTGTGGGGACAGCCAATAGAACAAGGTGGAAAACTTACAGTAGCAATAGCTGAAGAATCTTTGCAATCGATGCAAGAATCAGTGCAAAAATTGACATCAGCTGTAGCTATGCAAGTTGGTTCTTATGAAAAAGCCAAAAAGAAATATGAAGAAAAAGTTGCAGAATTAAAACGTTTGGAAGGAACAGCAGCAACCGCACAAAGTATGGGAAATATGGATGCTGCAAGGTTGTCAATGTCAAAAGCGATTCAGATAGAGCAATTGTTACCGCAACTTGAAGGGCAAGTAAAACAAGCAGAACAGTATGTTAATGCTTCCAAAGATAAGTTAAATCGTGAACGGATGAAGCTCGAACAGTACAAGACTGACATGCAAAACATGAAAGACTTGGCAGAGATTAACGAAGCATTGGGAACCATAGCCAAAGTCAACAATGAATTTGATATTGGTTCAGCGCGATCGCAATTTGAAGAGGCAAAAAATGCACTCCAAAATCGCAATTTCCGCGAAAATGCTCTAGCCGAATTATCTGAAAACCCAGCTGAAAAAATTCAAGGTGATATGGATAAAATGCTTGCTGATGATGAAATTAACCGTCGTTTGCAAATGTTAGAAGCTGACAATCCCAAAAAATTACCTGAATAAATCTAGTATTCATCATTATTTAATTAAAGTAGGAAAATTTTATGTCTAAGTCAAATGGACCTCCACCAATCGTTTTTATTCTCGTATTATTAGGTTTAATCGCTGGTGGTTATTGGTATTTCTTTAAAAGAGAACCAGCACCAATTGGTACATCTCCCGTAGAACCAACTGACGTACTATCCACAGCAAATCCAAACTATCAACGAACTACCCCATCTGCAAACCTACCAGCAGGCACTGTAGTGCGAATTGATGGTTCTACTAGTATGGTGGGAGTCAATGAAAACTTAAAAAGAGGTTTTACCGCACAATTTCCCGGTACAAATGTAATTACTGCTGCTGCGGGAACCGATGCTGGAATTCAAGCCCTCGTAAGTGGTAAAGTGGACATTGCGGCAATATCCCGTCCCCTGACATCCCAAGAACAAACACAGGGATTAGTTGCAACACCAATCACCACAGATGCGATCGCGATCGTTATTGGTAAAAACAATCCTTTCACTGGGAGCTTAACTGTTGCTCAAGTTAGCGACATTTTCCAAGGAAAAATTAACAATTGGTCTGCGGTTGGTGGTAATGCTGGTAATCTCAAAGTAATTAACCGTCCAGCAATTAGCGGAACCTATAAATCTTTCCAAGAACAGGTACTCAAAGGTGCTAATTTTGGAACTACACCCAATATCACCAACTTACCAACCGATGGTACAACCATTCTCTTCCAAGCTTTGGGAAATGATGGTATTGGCTATGCAACCTATGCACAAGCAAAAAGCCAATCCACAGTCAAAGTTATTGCGATCGATAGTTTAACTCCAGACTCTCCCACTTATCCCTACACTCGTCAGCTATTTTACGTCTACAAAAATCCTGCCAACCCGGCAGTTCAAGCATTTTTAGGCTATGCTACTTCGCAAAATGGTCAGCAAGCTTTAACTGTGAGTAATTAAGTAGTCATCATGGCTACCTCGTATAAATAGTTGCTTAATCTCAATCAAAACAAGATTCCCGACTTCCCTAAGAATCGGGATTTTTGATTTGTTCCTTGAAATCATAAAATTCCAATCCAAAATTTAAAATCGCCTCGGTCATGTAAAATTCAACTTTAGTAGCTAACTTTTCATTCCTTACCCCTGTTTATGCCCAAAAACCGCGAACCATTTACAAGTCTTCTCCTCTACCATGCCTTAAAATGGTCAGTCGTTGACCCGATGCTACGTAGATATTTTCGCGGACAAATACATGGAGCGGAAAATGTTCCCCAAGAGGGACCATTATTAATTGTCAGCAACCATGCGAGTAATTATGACCCCCCTATCGTTTCAAATTGCGTGCGTCGTCCTGTCGCTTACATGGCAAAGAAAGAATTATTTGATATTCCGTTATTAAGCAAAGCAATTCAGTTATACGGAGCTTATCCTGTGAGTCGTGGTAGTGCCGATCGCGCAGCAATTCGTGCAGCTTTAGACTGTTTAGACAAAACTGGGCAGTAGGTGTATTTTTACAAGGTACTCGCACTAAAGATGGTAAAATTACTGACCCTAAGCGTGGTGCAGCTTTATTAGCAGCGAAGGGGAAAGTTCCATTGTTACCTGTCTGTTTGTGGGGTACAGAGGAAATTGAAAGAAAAGGTGGAATTCCGCGTTCTGTTCCTGTAACAGTACGAATTGGTGAGTTGATTGCTGCACCAGTTTCAGGGGATAAAAATGAACTGGAAGCGATAACACAAAAATGTGCTGATGTAATTAATGCATTGCATGACTTGGGAAGATGAGGAGATTTTGGATTTTGGATTTTGGATTTTGGATACATTCGCTGTCGCTCAGTACAAGCTTTGGATTTATTCTAATAACGTAAGTTGCTAGTTAGCACTCTAAAAAGTATTATCTAATACAAAAAAACTATTTTTGAGTATTGCTAGATACTACAATTTAGAGTTAGGCACTTAAAAATAGGCATTGATTCTGAGTTCTGACTTCTGAGTTCTAAATTCTGAGTTCTAAATTCTGAGTTCTAAATTCTGAATTCTGAATTCTGACTTCTGAGTTCTGACTTCTGACTTCTGACTTCTGATTCTTTTCTAACCATGTCGATCTATAACCTACGGATTACAGAAAATATACTCAAGGGAAGTAGTTAGACTGTTGAGATTCTTGTAATTTTGAGATTAATTTAAAACTTAACGCTTCTGATGAATGGTTTAGAACGGAAAAATCTTTGGTCACGACTAAATAGTTCAGCTTTAGTTCGCTTTTTACTCTTGGTTGCTTCTGGCTGGGCAATTGTTCAACTGCTGGCTTATTTTGAAGCAGTCATTGTGGTTTTTACGTTTGCGGCAATTCTCGCTTTTCTACTTAGCTATCCGGTGGAATGGTTGCGTAGATATTTGCCGCATGGTGTTGCTGTAACCTTGGTTTTTCTATTCAGCATTATTCTTTTGGGAGGATTGAGCGTTACTGTTGGTTTGACTATTTTATCCCAAGGACAACAACTAATTAACAGCGTTACTAGTTTTTTAAATTCATTAATTCCCCTATCCAACCAGTTAGAAGAATTTTTACGCGATCGCAATTTGCAAATTGACTTAACTTTTCTGGAAGAGCAGTTACGAAATCAAGCAGTATCTGCTCTGGCAACTAGTTTGACAATCTTTCAAAGTTTTATTACTAATTTTGTCACATTTATTTTAATCGCTGTTGTCGCTTTTTTTATGTTGCTTGATGGCGAGAAACTGTGGTTATTTATGATGAAAATTGTCCCAAAAACGCGCAGAAGTAATTTAACAAATATTGTCAAAAAGAATTTCCTCGGATTTTTTAGAGGACAATTAACTTTAACTTTATTTTTGACAACTACAACATTTATCGTTTTTGCAGTGTTAAAAGTTCCTTTTGCTCTGATTTTGGCGGTCATCATTGGTATTCTCGATCTAATTCCCGGAATTGGAGCTACTTTAGGAGTTAGTTTAATTACCTTAATTGTTTTATCTCAAAGTGTTTGGTTAGCCTTAAAAGTATTAATTGCTTGTATTATTTTGCAACAAATTCAAGATAATTTAATTTCACCACGAATTATGCAAGATGCCCTCAATTTAAATCCAGTAGTTGTATTTTTTGCATTATTAGTTGGGGCAAGAGTTGCAGGTTTATTAGGAATTTTTATCTCAATTCCAATTGCTGGTGTAATTGTTTCGATGTTTGAAATTGATGAAATGAAAGCGGAAATATCAAATTGATTGAATTGTATATCTAAAACACTGTTTACGTAAATCTTGCTTTTGGATTTTGGATTGTAAAACGCTTATATCGCAGTACTTTCCCAAATCCATCTGTCGCATTGATTTTTCAAATTGGTGTCAGAATAAATTTCCCAGCAAGTTCTCTTCGTGGCAAAGTTTACCCGTAAGAACTATTAGCCAGTAAAGATAGTTAATAAATTCTTCAATAAGGGAACACCAAGAAATAAATTATCCAAATCATAAGTATTGTAGGGGCGGGATTACCCCGCCCTTACGGGGATGATACGATCGAGTCTGTTTATAATTGGGGTATTTTATTTTTTGGAAGTCCCTAATTCAGCTAAAATTAAAACTATAGATAAAGCAGGAAAAGCCTATTAAAGTAGGAAATTATGCCAGATATTAGAACAGAACTATCTAATAACATTGATGAAGCTGAGTGGGATTGGTTGATTCCCCACGCACAACGAGATGTGGTAATTGTAGTGTCTCAAATGGTTGACTTAATTGATGTAGGAGTTGCGATCGCATCAGACAAAACCTCAGATATCCAAGTTTGGATGGATGAAGCTTTACTTACAAAACCTTCTACAAAACAACTCGGTGAGTGGAACACAAATCGCAGTAAGCGTTTCAACACTCTCATTATTCAACCTTTTGTATTAGTACAGGAAAAGTAAGGAATTGAGAAATGGGTATTAACTCCTAACTCCCAACTTCTAACTCCCAACTTCTAACTCCTAACTCCCAATTCCCAACTCCTAACTCATCTAAATTATTCCTTCGGCTGTTCTCCTTTAGCTCCAGTGTAACCAGTAGTTAACCAAAGGATTGAGCGAAACCCGTCACGAACTGATTTTCCTATGGGTTCGGGTGATTTTTCTTCTGAAGGAACTGGTACGGGTTTAAAATCAATCCCCCGACTACCTAAAACAATTTCGCCAACTACAGTAGCACGTCGCATGTGAAAATCTGAAGTAATTAAATATACTTTTTTAACATTACGAGCATCAAGTTCATCAACAATAGTTGTAAAATTTGTTACTGTATCCTGTGCATCATAGTCGAGATGCAGTCGTTTTAAATCAACTCCTTTTTTCGCAAATACCTTTTTTGTAGGCACTGGTGGACTACCACCAGATATCCAAATAGGTATATTTGGATGCTGTTTAGCAAAATTAGCTGTAAATTTTTCTCTTTCTAATCTTTCTGTCGAACCACCCAAAACTAAAATTGCTTGAGGTTGAATGAATTGCGTCTGAAGCTCCTTATAACCCCACAGCAGCATTAGCGGTAAGGCAAGAATCGTCAACCGATTAGGAACACCTTTAAAAAGTAACTTATTCAAGGTTCTATAACGCTTGTAGCCAATATAAGTTTTTCTCTGAACAAGATTAATTAATCAACGATCTAGATTAGCAGAACTCTAGAAAATCACCCTAATCGAAATAATCAGGCTAATTCTCCTAGTATTCTCAAGCTGAGTTTCACAAATAGCACCAGGAACAAGAAAGCTAGCTCTTGGATTGAGTTTTGCAGCGTAACAACAGCCAAAGACTTAAGTAGTTACGCAAAATTAAATATATACTGCGATTGCTTCGTTCCTCGCAATGACGAGGGTTTGAGATTTTCGGAATGTATAAATATTTTTGCATTACCACTTACTAACCAGAATTTCTGAAATCAAGTCTTAGAAATTAAGTCTTAGAAATTAAATTTATAGCAAAAAAAAATCGAGTGGCACAAAGTCAAAATTGCATTTTGGGATGATGCACGATGATTTTAGCCGTTTTCCGACGGAATACAAAGGATTTGCCACTACTTTACTGATTATTTTTAGGAATAGGGATCGAATAAAGTACAAATCGAATATTTTATTCAATCCATATTCCTTAACGGGACTGGCCAGGCTCGAACCGGCGACCTAGCGCTTCAGATTTGTGTGAGTTTCCCCACTCTCTGGACTATATCTTCACCGTAGGAAGAAAGCTGCGATCGCTTTTAACCTTTAGGTGGTGGCTGTTTAGTCTCTCGACCTTCCGAAATAGTTATGAGTTATGAGTTATGAGTTATAAGTTATGAGTTAAGAATATTTAGAATACATTCAATACCCATACTTAATGCTCAACACTTAGTAATTATTTCGGCTTGATTCGGTATTGCCATAAAGTTACAGACAAATCTTTCACTTCTTAGGTTTCACCGAGTTTAACCACATTCACTTACAAAGTTTCCCTTGTAGTGCCCGATTATTCAGGAGGCGCTCGCTCTATCCAACTGAGCTACAGCCCCAAAAAACTGCTATGTAGGATTATAGCAGTTTTAATCAGATTGCCAGGAGTTATCCCAAGGACTGCCGCCTATTTCTAATCCACACAGGTTGCTAGTCGCTTTCAGGACGATTTTACTTTTGCCGCTACTTAATTTGCGAAGTTCTAAAGATAACTTGCCTTGTATTGTGTCAGAACAACAAAATATTAAACCTTTTTCTGTCGGGGCACGTAGACGAGTTCCCGGTAAGTTAGTTGTGCCGATTAATTCTACTTCGTATTCCGAATTACGGGCGAGCATTTGCCAATAACCCCAGGGTGAGATATTCCAAGTAACTTTTGAGTTCCAAGGTACAAATTCGTAAAATTTGCCTTGGTAGTGAATGCCTACCATTGCTACCGATTCCATCCACCAGAGAACTCCACGTCTACCACCTCCCGCAGTCAAGGCTAAATCGGATTCATTATCAAAGCTGTTGCAATTTAGCCAAAACCATTTTTTGGGAAATGCACCACCCCAATTTTTTTCGCTGTAGGCAGGGACTTTGTTAAATTCGTAACGCTTGCCTTTCCAATCAATCCAACCAGTTGCTAAACC
The DNA here is from genome assembly GCA_012034595.1 of Calothrix sp. CSU_2_0. Taxonomy (GTDB): domain Bacteria; phylum Cyanobacteriota; class Cyanobacteriia; order Cyanobacteriales; family Nostocaceae; genus Brunnivagina. The sequence goes on from JAAUPE010000064.1 coordinate 30,274, forward strand.
ATGCGCCATCAATATTTGCCATCCTGGTTCAAATATCTGGGAAAAAGACAGCCAGCCAGCTGTGGATTGCTGCAAACTATTTTGATTTCCCCAACCGTATACTGGTTCAATTTCATACTGCCAGCTACAGCGATCGCCTGTTCCGGGATCGTGAATTATGCCTTGATTGAGGGTTGCGGTTGCTTGATAACCTTCTTGGACGTAATGCTCGAACTCATTTGGCAATAGGTAAAATGGTTGGGTTGATGCTGGGGTTGGTAAATTCGTTTTTCCCCAATGTCCTAAAGCCAAACTATCCTGACTTGCCCAAAATTTATTGACATTAGGAAAAGTGCGGCAAAGGTACTCATCATCGATACCGAGAATTTGTGCTGCTCCTCCACTATAAGGTTTTCCACCAATTGGGTCTTCAATGGAGTACATGAAGGCAAAAGTTTGTTTTTCTGCGGGCAGGGTAACGCGATAGTACCAACCCTCAAAAAAACGGCGAGACTTTTGGTTAGTGACGTTAGCGCTTTTATCCCAGTGATAACCACTGTGAGGTGTTTGGAGTGACAGAAGCGAGTTTCTCAATATCGATAACATAGGTTTACTTCACTGACTTTGGTAAGAAGCATTGAAAAGGTGATTGGGAGTAAAGAGTTAGGAGTGAAAAGTTATAAATAGCATTTATGCAGGAAGTCTCCAAAAACCTGTTTTTGCAAAAATACCCTGTTTAACCAGCAAATATCCATGAATAAACCAGTTTTTCCGTACTTACTCATAAATTTGCTTTTTGTCCAAGCTTTCCAGGAAAATTCATAACTTCTAACTTCTAACTCTTAGTTTTCTACATTACCCGACAATAAGTAACTCGCAAACCTGACTCTAGGGAGTTTTTTCCTAATTCCGTAAGTGTTGTAAAACAACTATGACAAAAAGCCGCATTCTCGAATTTATTGAATATCTCTCAATGGGACTCTCAATCTGGGGGGTATTAGCGGCTTGGATTAGTTACGATTATGCTTATGCGATTATTCCTTTGACTATTAGTGTGGCTTTAAATTTAGCGAGTCAGCAAAGGTTACGAAAGTTACAGCAACGTCAAGAAAATTCAATTGGTGAACTTGTGCAAGTCGATCCAGAATTGAGTGTCACCCAACAGCAGGTTGAAAAAATACGTAACCTTCAACAACAAGATGTGGAAGCGATTAATCTGCGGTTGTCGCAGTTTGATTCTGTCCAAAAGCAGATAGGGCAAATTCAACAAACCCAGCAAAATTTTGCGATCGCGCTGAATCAGCGTATGACTCAATCGGATGATCTCGCTAAACAGTTGAAAGATACGCAGCAACTACTCGGACAATTACGGCAAAATCAACAGCAAAATATTGACACAGTTAATCGACGTTTGTCTCAAGTCGATGCTTCACTTGATGCTTCTAAAAAACAAGTCAATGCAAAGCAAGTTGATAATTTTGCCCAACAGTTAACGGTAACTCAGCAAAGTCTCGAACAATTACGTGACAATCAAGCGCAAAATGTCAATATTATTAATCAACGGATGGCTCAAATTGATAGTTTGACGCAACAATTTAATGCGATAAGGCAACAAATTGAGCAGTTACGTCAAAATCAAGCTCAAAATAATCAATCTCTTAATCAAAAACTTACACAAATTGATGTATTAACACAACAGTTAAATACAGCTTCTTCAAAGCAAGCTGAACAATTCCAGATTAATCAACAGTTGAATATTACTGCTTTGGTGAATGGTTTTAATCAGCAGCTAAATGCAACACAGCAACAATTGGAAGAGTTACAAAAAAGTCAACAAAGAAGTATTGATGGTATTAATCAAAGATTATCGAAAGTTGATAGTTTGACGCAGCATCTCAGCGCTAATTCGAGTAAGCAAATTGAGCAAATTCAAGCTAATCAACAAGCAAATGTCAATGCAATCAATCAACGTTTAGGACAAGTTGATACAGTTACACAATATTTTAATAATATTCAACAGCAAGTACAGCAATTACAATTAAATCAGCAGCATTTAATGAGGAAAACCCAAGATGATATTACTGAAGTTAAGGGAGCTATTTCACAGCTTTTAGGAAGACTCGATCAACGTAATAATTCAATAGTAAAAATTTCGAGTAATCCCACTAATCCACCCCTGAGAGAAAGTAGTGTTTCTCCACCTATTTCATCTTCGTCAGATATCCCGTCACGTATTCCATCAAATATCCCATCAAATATCCCATCAAATATTACCCAGTCAAAAACTAATTTAATTGAACCTCCTGAGAATCTTATTCAAAATAAAACAAATATCTCTACAAATACTCCTCCATTGACCAGTAATAAATCAACCAGCAATCAAGCAACTAGTAATGAAACATTAGTACCTCAAAAATTTTCGGCATCACAAATCGATTCAGCACAAATTCTTAAAGGACATTCTGATTTAGTTTTATCAGTCAGCTTTAATTTAGATGGGAATTTATTAGCTAGTGGTAGCTATGATGAAAATATTAATATTTGGAATCTCAGCAATCAAGAATATACTACTTTAACTGGACATCATAATTCAGCATCTTCAGGAGGAGTTAATTCTGTCGGATTTAGCCCTGATGGTAAATTATTAGCTAGTGGTAGCGATGATAAAACAATTAAAATTTGGAATCTGCAAACTGGTCAGGAAGTTTATACATTGAAAGGTCATAATGAGCGAGTTTATGCTGTTGCATTTAGCCCTGATGGTAAAATTTTAGCAAGCGGTAGTCAAGACAAAGATATTAAACTTTGGTCGGTAGAATCTGGTAGAGAAATAGATACTCTAAAAGGGCATTCTGATGATGTTTTATGTCTTGCTTTTACCCCTAATAGCAAAATTTTGGTGAGCGGTTCAGGTGGTAAAGATAAAACTATCAAAATTTGGCATTTAGAACATTATAAATTTCTGACTATTTACGGTCATACCGATGATGTTTGTTCAGTTGCTTGTAGTCCAGATGGCAAGACTTTGGCAAGCGGTAGTTGGGATACAATGATTAAATTATGGAATATAGAGAATGGTAAAGAAGTTAACACTTTAATTGGGCATGAAGACCGAATTTATACTGTAGCCTTTAGCCCAAATGGTAAAACATTAGCCAGTGGTAGCAGAGATAAGACTGTAAAAGTTTGGCAAATCGATTCAGCTAAAGTTATCCGAAATTATACTGGGCATGAAGATAGAGTATTTAGTGTTGCTTTTAGTCCAGATGGTAAAACTCTAGCAAGTGGCAGTGGCGATCGCACTATTATGTTGACTCCGATTAATGATGTTATCAATAGCGCAGGTAGACGCACTCAGCTACCTATGAAGAAGGTAAATGATTAATTTGGGGATTGGGGATTGGGTATTGGGGATTGAGCATTGGGCTTTGCTGGTTGCTACTTGTTAAAATATATTTACGTGTTGCTTTTTTCTAACTATGAGCGATCGCATGGATATTTATCGTGCTTATGAGGTTTTCGGATTGATGCCAGGTGCTTCGCAAGAGGAAATTAAGCAAGCTTATCGACAGTTGGTGAAAATTTGGCATCCTGATGGCTTTACTGATACTGTGAAAAAGCAGCAGGCTGAGGAACGCCTTAAAATTATTAATGCGGCTTATAGAAAGCTGAAGTCAGACGCATCGAGTTTTGTAAATCCTCCTTCCAGGAATTCAGCAACAAAAACACAGCCAAAAACTCAACCTCAAAATTCCCCAAGTTCTCAATATTCTTCCCCACCAAGTAATCGCACCAAAGTTACCCCAAAACAAACCAATCCCCAGCAGCAAGTATCGAATGCGGAAAGGTTTTATGAATATGGGGTTGAGAATGTGGGATTAGGTAAATACGAAGATGCGATAAATGACTTTACCCAAGCGATTCGCATTAATCCCTATTATATCGAAGCTTATAAATATCGAGGGTTGCTGTGTTCGCAGCTTGGTTACGAACTTCGAGCTACGGCAGATTTAACCAAAGCTGCACAACTGGAACTGGATTTTCGGGGTAAGTACGGTAAATCACCAGCTTATGCTCAATCTTTTCCTAGAACACAATATAAACCAAAATCGAAATCGGCGGGTAATGGCTACCTTCAGCGTATTTGCCAGACTTTCAAAAATCTATTTAGGCTTAAGCAAAAGTAACATTAATGGAAGTAAACACTCAAGATAATATAAAGCTGGTTGCGAATACTTTGCAAAAAGTAAACAGCAATCAACTTTGGTAAACATCTGGTTAAATCTAGAATAAGGGTGCTAATTTATAAACAAGGCACAGATAAAGATTTCAATCAGCTAAAAAATAAATAGATATTAAAGCTAGTGCCTACCCGCTTTAGTATTTTCGCGATCGCAGTTCTTGAGTCGCATCCTCAGAGATTGTGTTTTTTCTTGATTTTCATTCACTTTACTTGTTTTTGGAGGTTATTGAACGCACAGCCAAAAATGCCTGCCTGACGTAAAAAGAGGATGCATGATAAGAGACTACAAGAACTGGCTATAGATTGCGACCATTGTCCACCCTAGTTGAGTTAGTTACACTGATTTTTTACCTTCACGAAATCAATCTCATATCTATTAAACCGCTAAAGGTTACTGATAAGAATCGGTCGTAACCTTTAGCGGTAAATTTATTATTTTTATTTGAGTAATTCGAGTACCCAACGAGTACTTATTTGTACACCGTAGAATCAGAAAGCAAAGTAATGATAGTCACCTCTGGGGGACAAAATAATCTACCTGGGGAGTATGTACCTAAACCACGATTAACGTAAAGTTGATTTTTTCCGACTTTGTGGAAACCTTGTGCCCATTCCCAGTTGCTTACAACTTTACCCCAATTAGCCCGCAAGAAGGGAACATATTTGCGTATTTTACGAGGAATTTTGCGAATTAGTTGATTATAGTAAATGACAATGGGACCAATACCAGGAAGTATAATTTGTGACCCGTGTGTATGACCAGATAATTGTAAATCTACACGCCATTTTTTTAGTAATTCGGCTGTATCTGGATTGTGGGATAAAACTATTCGTGGGGTTGCTTCCTCAAGTTGGTTGAGTACTGATGCTATTCTAAACTCTCCCGACCAATAATCTGCGAACCCCACAATTGGTAAATCTTTGCCTAAAGGATAAGCAATTTCGTTCCATAGTACTTGAACTCCAATGCTAGTTAAGGCATCGGTGATTATTGATTGGGAATATTTATAGTGAACATCATGATTTCCGAGTACAGCGCAAACTCCAGCAGGTGCTTGTAGGTACTTTAAATGCTTGACTAGCTGGTAAATTGGCGATGGATCGTCAGTAACATAGTCGCCAGTGAGTACAATTAAATCGGGTTCTGCATCATTGCTAATTGCGATCGCCTCTTCCAGCATTTGATTAGACAAGCGTAAACCATCGTAATGTAAATCAGATAATTGTACCAACCTTGTACCATCTAAGGATGATGGTAAATCTGGAATCTTCACTGCTATCTTTTCGACACTCAACGATCCAGAAAATAACCAGTGCATAAGGTGCGACTCACTTCTCGTACCAGCGCTCTCAGCTTACCAAATCATCAACATAGTTTGCGTATCACCCGCAATAATTTCTGAAAATTTTTATGAATGGTTGGTTGTAATACTTGATTTTTTAAGATATTTACTATTTTTTATAATCTTTTAATTACCTTTTATTAAACTAAGTTTTAACTGAGAATTTTACTCTAAGGCTTACTGGATATACTTTACTTTTAAAAATAAGTGTCAGCAACGAATGAGTAAATTCTGGAATGAGAAAACAACAATTTTAGTGGTATCTCATGATTTGGATTTTATAAAACAATCCTGTAACCAAGCTATCTTATTAGAAAAAAGCAGAATTCGCTTTCATGGGAAAGCAGATGAGGCTGTTTATTACTATTTACAAACAGTGAGTTAAGTCTTTATTTAATTGTTAAATTTAAATTAGAAGCTTTAGTAAATACACATCTAACCCAACCAGCAGGAATAATCCCTCAGTAGCACATAATTTATTCTTATTCCCAATGCCTAATTCCCATTTTCCCATTAACCAGGCACTTTCCTGTGGGAAGATAATGAATGGGTTACATCAACTTGATAATAATTAATGCTGCGTTTGAGACATTCCATGTTGAATTTATTAAAAGCCAAACTCAAGAATAGCCTAACTTTACTGCTGTCCCTAACTCTAATTTTAGGTATTACTACTGCTGGGTTAACTCCTGTAAGTTATGCTGCACTACCTGCGGGAAATGCAATCACCGATGGAAAAGCACTTTTGCGTTACGCACTTCCCATCGATAACAAACCTGTACGTCAACTACAAGCAAGTCTTGAGGATATTTCTAACCAACTTCGGGCAAATAAACGCTGGAGCGCAGTATCCAATGACTTGAAAAAAGCATCTCGTTTACTTGATAAACCAGAAAAAATTCTCGCAAGCATTCCCGCAGAACGTCAATCACAAGCACAAACTCTGATTGAACAAATGAAAATAGGTGTGACTTCGCTTCAAGAGCTTGCAGCAGTAAAAGATAAAGAAAAAGTCAAAGAAAAACGAGCTGAAGTTCTGAATTTGGTTAGCGAATTAGAACAAGCGATGGTGACAGAATTTCCCTATGAAGTGCCTAGTGAATATAGCAATTTACCGCAATTAAAAGGACGTGCAACTGTCGCAATGAAAACCAGTAAAGGTGATTTAAAAATGGTTTTGGATGGCTATAGCGCTCCTGTAACTGCTGGTAATTTTGTCGATTTAGTCCAACGTGGTTTTTATGATGGTTTAGAATTTACTCGTTCGGAAGAATCTTATGTTTTGCAAACAGGTAAACCAAAGGATGCCGATGGTTTTATCGATCCCAAAACTAAAAAATATCGAGCAGTTCCATTTGAAGTATTAGTAGAAGGTGATAAAAAACCAACTTATGGTACTACATTAGAAGAAGCAGGACGTTATACAGACATGCCTGTATTACCTTTTTCCTCATTTGGTGCGCTAGCTTTAGCACGTCCCGAACGCGATGTTAATGGAGGTTCTTCGCAGTTTTTCTTCTTCTTATTTGAACCAGAATTAACACCTGCGGGACGTAATTTATTGGATGGACGCTATGCTATTTTTGGTTATTTAACTGAAGGGCAAGAAGTCTTAGATGAACTCAAAGCTGGGGACAAAATTATTTCGGCAAAGGTTGTTGATGGTTTAGATAATTTACAAGAGCCAAGTGCCTAAATTAGTCAGATAAATTAGATTCTCTGCTTGTTTAAATAAGTAGAGAATCTATTATTTAAGGCAATGTCTATATCTTAATTTAGTACTATTGCCATTCATTTTTAAATATCAGAGTAAAAATATGGAAAAATTATCAGGTATATCAGAGACACTTTTAATCACACTTTACTTTCGATATCTGGAGAGTAAAAGAGCAAATGCAATTATTTACGATGCCAAATCTATTGAAATTATCAGAAAAATGGGTTTAAAACCCTGCGCTTCTAGCGCAGCTTTTTATTGTTTCTAAATATTAAAATAATTTTGGAGACATCAATAGATATATAATTAGAATACGAATAAAATATATCCATTTTTGAAAATGGTTTCAGCATACCAAA
>JAAUPE010000065.1 GCA_012034595.1 Calothrix sp. CSU_2_0
CCCCGACTTCTTAAAGAAGTCGGGGATATGGGGAAACATCTCAAACCAACATCTCAAATTTGCTCTTTAACGTTAAGTGCATATTGTTTAAACCTTTCCAAATCTGCCTGTACGGTAGACTCGACTATTCTGCCCAAAATAAATTATCCATAATTTTGCCCAGGAAGCCGGGAATACCGTAGGCAATGGTCATTTTGACAATACTGCTGGTTTTGCGGTCATAAAAGCGAATTGCACCGCGATTCGGCAACCCATCGATTGATTGCCATTCGATAATTTGGTTGGGGATTTGCTTGAGAATGCGCGATCGCCAACTAAATTCCAACCCATTAGAACTTAGTTTCCACACCGATATCTCTGGGTTATCTTCGGGAACTTTCACCGAATCAATCCATTTCATCCAACGTGGCATTTGTTCTAAATCTGACCACAGACTCCATACTAAATCTATTGGAGCCTCAACTTCGACTTGTACGGTATGTTCTAACCAGTCTGTCATTAGATTTTAAGATTTGGTGATAGGGGCAATGGGCAATGGGCATTGGGCATTGGGCATTGGGCATTGGGCATTGGGCATTGGGCATTGGGCATTGGAGGGGAAACAACATATTTTATTTCTATTCCCTATTCCCTATTCCCTATTCCCTATTCCCCAATATTACTTTTTAACAGTTTCCAAAATTACTTTTGCTGCTTGCCGTCCTGAAAGAGTTGCTCCTTCCATACTATCGATATAATCTTGCTGTGTATAACTTCCCGCAAGGAAAAAGTTTGAAATTGGTGTCTTTTGATTGGGACGAAAAACGTCCATTCCCGGAGCTTCACGGTAAAGCGACTGTGCTAATTTAACCACACTCGACCAAGTTACATTCAATTCTTGCGCTGACGGAAATAATTCATGTATTTGCTTTAACGAATGCTCGACTATCTCTTCATTACTTTTTTTAATAAATGGGTCGCCAGGAGTTAATACTAATTGTATTAACGAACCTTGTCCCTCACGATAATAATCAGCAGGACTCGTTAAGGCTAAATCGGCAAAACAAGAAAAGTCAACGTCGGCAGAATACAATAAATTATCAATCCCAGCAGCGTGATTAAGCTGTTTACGCTGTTCCCCATCTTGCAATTCCGTCACCCAACCATCGAAGCGTAATTGCACCGTTGCCACAGGAACCGCATTAAGCTTATAAATATTATCAAATTCCGACCATTTGCGCCAATCTTCAGGTAATAAACGCTGGATTCCTGGTACATCACAAGCAGCAACATAGGCATCGGCTGTAATCGTTTCTATAGTCTCACCATTTGCCACTGATATTTCTGTGATTTGAGTTTGCCCTTCCAGTTCTGCATGCTTTATTTCTCTAACTTGGCGACGGGTGTATATCTTCGTACCTCTCGCTTCCAAATAATCAAGAATGGGTTTGTGCATATATTCGTAGGGTGAACCCTTAAGCATTCTGAGTTTTGAGGCTTCCGTACGCACCGCAAACAATTGAAAAATCGTCAACATACATCGTGCCGAAATATTCTCAGTATCGATAAAACCCAAAGCCAATGCGATTGGATCCCACAATTTACGAAGACTATTATTGTTCCCACCGTGACTGCGGAACCACTCAGCAAAGCTAATTTTATCCAACTTGCGGATTGTTCGCATTGCCCCATCGAAATCTACCAAACCTTGAACAACCGGACTTGTTCCCAGTGCGATCGCATTCCGAAATTTATCATAGGAGGAAAGCTGGGATGTGGTGAAAAATGCTTTTAAACCATTCAAAGGTGCCCCCGTCAGAAAACGAAAATCGAGCGCACCTAAATTTCCTCCCTTGTTGACAAAAGTATGGGTATGTTGCTTTGACAAAAAATTATCTAAAGCCCCCACCTTTTCCATCAAACCAAAAAGCTGGTAGTAGCAACCAAAGAAAACATGTAAACCCATTTCGACATGATTCCCATCGCCATCCACCCAACTGCCGACTTTCCCCCCCACAAAAGGACGGGACTCAAAAATTTCGACTTCACAACCAGCATCCGCTAAATCAACTGCGGTTGCTAGCCCAGCTAAACCCGCACCTACGATCGCAACTCGCATTCCAAACTTCCCGATCAGTTTTCTTTACAAATTGTAACTGGACTTGGTGTCGAAAAGTGCGGGTTGTTTTGATTTTGGGTATCTAGTATTAGGTACTATTAGCGTTTCCCTGTTCGCTTGCCCCTACTTTACTTCTTCTGGCACTGGTAAACCTCGAATCAATTCTCTGATTACGTCTGTTGCTGGTCTACCTGTCTGCTGGCAATATAGTTCGAGTCTTTCTGCCTCCTGTGCCGCTAAATTCACAGTTATACGTTTTACAGCCCACTTCTTATTAGTCATTTTTGTTATGCTTCTACTTTATACTTGTAGCCGTTAGTTGATTAAGGTGGTGAGAAGTAATCAAAATATCATTATTTTCACTAAATTAGAAATTTCATTAAAACAATAAGTTTTGGTTTTTCAAAGTATTTGTCACTTTCTAATAAAGTATAAAATTCCAATTGCATAGTCTGTGATTGTGACAGGAAAAATATTGCACACTGACTATTACAGCAATGTGAACTATTAACAGGATAAAAATAATCCTGCCAGTAAAAATTTATAAATTAATGTTATTTTCGTTACTTTTAATTAAATAACGACTTTACAAAATCATCATCAAATTCATGGGGAGCTTGACGAAAATCTAATTCTCCAAAGACTTCGGGGGAAAACATCTGCCATAGAGACTGATAGTATGGCATCAACATATCGGCTTGTTTAGATGTGAGACGTTCTTTAATTTCTTGACCCAAGAAATATAGCATTTGGCGAATTAGTTCCCAATGAATGTTAAAGGTTGGATAGAGCATTACACATAAAGGAAACAATTCTTGTTGAATTGCGGAAACATTTCCTTCTAAGGTTGACAACCACAAATAAACTTGGAACATTTCCACATCTCGAATGCTCGATAATTTTATCAATGGATTACTTAAAATACCTGAAGAACAACGGTAATTTGGGTAATAGTCAATAATTTTCTCGCTGATTTTTTTAGCTATTTCTGTACTTACTGGTAATAGGTTTTGGACTGCTAGCAAAGCAGTTGAATCGAAATCATGTTTAGCTGCTGCTTCGTATGCACGTTGGAGCGGCATATATAAGTGGTCGTCAATCACTTTGAAATAAGCACCAAGTACCGATCGCTCTAAATCTGATAAACTTTGGAGTAGCATTTGGCTGGTGTAATGAAATTGCATACTCACAAAACCAATAATTCGCGGGTCTTGTTGAGTATATTTCCTTCGCAAAGCTCCAACCTGCCAACCAATCACTGTGGCTAACTGACTAGGTGCAACTTGTTCGGTGTAAACCTCCAATGCTTTTTGATACAGAGGTTCTCCCTGACGTGCTAACCTCATTACCGTTGATAATTGCTGTAATGGGGCTTGTTGAGTATAAACATCCAAGGTTTTCTCATAAATACTGAACGATTCAGCTGTGATTTCCCACGGATTAAGTAGTGCTGGGTCTATTTTGTGGCGTTTTGCTTCTTGAGATAGCAGCATCTCCACTCTATACCAGGATTGATGGCTAATTGTTCGCAAGGATGCCATTAATTTTTTCGCGGTATTTTTTCGTCCCTCTTGTGATACAACTTGTTTCAAACTAAACGTATCTTCCTCACCTTGTCCGCAAAAATCGCTATCAAGATTTTGTAAATACTTTTTTGCCCACTGTAACGCTAACGATTGGGTGACTCCTCGATTCGCAAAGCTTGAACTTCGCTCGTCTTTTTCCCCACAGTTTGTGTTCATTGTTGCCCTGGTTTCTCTTTATATTGTTATCTAAAAATCTTTGGTAGCTGGATTACTTAATTGTATCCGTTGTGTTTAAATTCCCTCGTATTCTTTAAGTAATCTTGATTTTTATCTCGAATTCATATTGGTGAATTCATGAACTATTTGTAAAGGTAACTTGTTAATTTTTAAACATTTAATATACTACTTGACAATTAAAAATTTACCTGTGTGACTCTATAATTTACTTAAATTTTAGAATGATTATCTTAGCTATTAAGTTGAATTAAATCTACAAGCAAGTATTAGATTTATAAGTTACAGAATTATTTGGCGATAATTTTTACGTAAAAACTATTAATCTTGATTAAAAAATCTTTTTTATTTGAAACATTCCAAAATAAGTTTTTGTGAATTAAAATCAATATTTAATAAACTTTATAGTGATAAATAATACTAAACTAAGTTGTGTATTGATGTTTTAATTTGACCAAATAAATGTAATTTTAACTACATAAAAACACTTTATGAAAAATATTTTGACTAAAGTTTTTATGTGAAATCTGTAAACGAGCTTGGCAAATATTTAGAAGATAGTTAACTATTAAAAAAAAGGTAAGTAAACTATTGCACCGCATCTTTGAGTTTTGTTGCTGACAGGTATATTCATAATTTAGCTGATAATTCCATTGGAATTTTAATAATAAATGATAAATGCTTTATTACCATAGCTGGATTGAAACCCCATATTAGCTAAATACTAGTATTTTACAATACTAATAAATACGCAAGCAACCGCGATTACTCGGAATTATCGAGATGTAATGATTTTTCTCTTTGTATAGCTATCTATAAATTTTGAAAACTAAGAAAACTAACAAGTGTAGTCAAAGTTACTCAAACTGTAATTGAGGCATAAGTTGCAAAGTACCGATACCCAGGTCTTGGGGAGAGAGCGATCGCGCTTCAAATAAAGCCATCATGTCACGGAGTTGAGGGTTGCCGCGACTAGCACCAGTCAGCCCTTTGGCGATAATTAAACCACAATAACCCTGAGTATCCTTGCAGCGTTGGTTCCATTTTTGACGAGCTTGTACATGGGTTGGGTCATCATCCTCAAATTCCCCAAATAGAAATAATTCGCCATTTTGAGTTTGCAGTAATCCCAATTCATAGCTTTCACCACCAAAAGGGTCTGCACCTGGGTTAAAACAAATAGCATTTAGCCCGTCAGCTTCCTCTATACTTTCAATCACAGTTTTCGCTTTGGGACGGGAAGTTTGAATTAAAATCACAGGTAAACCATCACCCACTGGCTTAATTTCCCCTGCGGTCTGATACGTTACACTTTTACGCAAGTAATCGAGCATTTCCCACGAGACTACCCCCAAGCTCAAAAAGGAGTCTTCGGGAATTAAATCATCCCGTAACGAGCGAAACATTGGTTCACCAGACATGTTTTCTGCGTCTTCATCGTCGTCACCAACCATTTCTTCCAATTCAGCAGCTAATTCTGGCATAGTTGCAACGCTAACGCTGACCGACTTAGTATCTTCGTTTTCTGGTAAAGCGATGCGATAGCGACGATTGAGAGTCGGAAATTCAGGATTATTAAGTTCACGACGGCGATCGCGAACAAAGCGAAATAGGCTTTCGAGTGCCACACATACAACCAAAGCTTCTTCATCGTATAAAACAGAACGTAACCCTTCTAAGGGATGGATATTCCCGAAGGTGGGATTAATTTCCGCTAATGGCAAGTCGGCTAAGTCTTCAAATTCTTCTTCCTCCTCGTCTTCTTCGAGACGCTCAAAAGTGAGGAACAAACAATCTTGTTTGAGAAAAGCTTCTTCTAAATCTTGGGTTGATTCATCGTCCTTTAAAACTGCGGCTCGGAAGCGCTTGAGCGAATCTTGGGAACGATATAGCAAAATGCCATATTCCATCCCCAACATGCCCATTACTGAGGCATAGAGGGTGTCGATATCCCACTTATTAATCTCTATGGATATAATTTGCTGTTCTTCCAAAAAATCCCACGGTGCAGCTTGCCAAATAGCGTAGGCTTTTTCACGTAGCTGTTGAGCATATTGTGGTGGTAAGTCGGGGATTTGGCTGTCAATTATTTCGGCAAATCCACGAAATAATTCATCAATTAAGGGTAATTCGGGTGCGTAGTCGATAGCAATATCTAGGTCTTGGAGGACTCCGCGCAGATAGAATTGAATCTCGCGATCGCGCACCACAATTCGCTGTGGACGTGCTGGTCTTGCTGGACTATGGGGATTTTCCATTGCCCGCATTAAAGTCCGTACAATTGCTTCAGGTCCAGTATCTTGGGCAACAACATCCATTCCCCGGACAATACCTTGCGAACCATCCACCCAAAGAATGCATTCCCCTTTATCTTCTTCTGAATGTGGCGTTTGCGTACTTGACAATGGACGGCGATCGCCCTCCCACACAGAAGGAATCTGAGGTACTTTCTTCAACCGACGACTGGTAGAGCGATTAAAACTTGTCATACACTAGGTGAATCTAAAAAAGCGATACAGTATAGGTTTTTTGAATCTTTTGTTTTCTTGGTCTTTTGTTTTCTTGTTTTTTGACTTACAGATTTTTTGATAAAACTCCCAAAATATTAAAAATCCTAAAATATCCAGAGGCGGGAAGCAGTTGTATGAGATGTTGGATCGTACAGCAGATTGAAATTACATGAGGTACGGTCAAATAGTCAACGAGCCATATACACAAAGATGTTTTACTTATGACTTCTGTACTCCTCTAGCTTGCTTCTCCGTAGGGGTATTCTGACTTCTGCTGTATGTTGGATTAGATGTGGGAGACTTCGACAAGACAAAAATTCCCAAGCACCGAATCTCTTCAAAAACTTAGTCTCCCAATTCTAGGATAAAAACCTTTGGTCGCTTTTTGCTAAGTGTTTAATAATATTCCTAACTTACAAGGCTAACCTCGCTAGAATAAGTGAGACAAGGGACTAGATACTAGCTAATTAAATAATTAATAATAAAAGTCAACCTCTTTCTCTACTTCCCAATCCTTAACCCTTAAACTCAAGGAGCAAAAAATGACACAAGCAACCGAATCTCAAACACGAGGAATCCAGTTAAGCGAAGCTGCGTTGCTACAAGTTAAATCTTTACGTGAGAAACAAAATCAAGACTTATGTTTGCGAGTTGGAGTTCGCCAAGGTGGCTGCTCTGGTATGTCTTACATAATGGATTTTGAAGACGTAAGTAAGATTACCCCTCATGACGAAGTGTTTGACTATGATGGCTTCAAAATAGTCTGCGATCGCAAGAGCTTATTATATCTTTATGGTTTAATGCTCGATTACAGCGATGCCATGATTGGTGGTGGATTCCAGTTTACTAACCCTAATGCTGCTCAAACCTGTGGTTGCGGTAAGTCCTTTGGTGTGTAATATTGTCATTTGTTAATGGAGTATTGGGGATTGGGGATGGGGCATTGGGGATTGGGCATTGGGGATTGCGATTAACCGCTAAATATTACCCATTAACTCATAACTCATAACCCATAACTCATAACTCATAACCCATAACCAATACTAACCATTAACTAACGATTAATAAAGAATTTACTATGACTCAAACTGTTGATTCCCTGTTTGATACAGGCTTGGAACGTTATAAAGCCGGAGAAAGCGTCACCGAACTAATTCCAGTTTTTAAAGAGGTATGCGATCGCTCTCCTAAAAGCAGTTCTGCATGGACTTGTTTGGCTTGGCTGTACCTGCTTGATACCAAAGCTAATTTAGCTTATAAAGCTGCCCAAAAAGCAGTTAAAATCAATCCACAAGACCCCCAAGCACGGGTTAATTTAGCTCTGGCAATGCTAGAAACCGGACAAAAAGGACTGCGCGAACATGTTGAGTTTGCACAACAGTTGATTTTTGTCAATGAAGAATGGCGCGAAGAACTCAAGCAAAGTATCGAAGATGGTTTAACTAGAAAACCTGACTGGAAAAGTTTGACAAAAGTTAAAAACTGGCTTTTTGAATCTTGATTGGTTAGTGGTTAATGGATAATAGTTAGGAGTTAGGAGTTAGGAGTTATTTCAAATTTGGTCTGAACATTTAACACCTCACCAAATATTCAATACCTAAAATCTAACAACCATTAACCATTGACAAATAACAAAATGTATGAAAGAAAAATTTTTGAACTGGCTAAATATCATACTTGTAGCCGATGTTTTTTTAGTATTTTTAGGATTTGGGTGGTTTGCGATCGCAGTTATTGGTGATGCAAGTGGAGTCCATCTAGGTTTAGATTTGTGGCACAAGCTTTGGATACCCGTATTTAATCCTGCGATCGGTATTTTAATGGGGGGAGCCATCCTGAGCGGAATTACCAGTTGGGTTTCCAAAAAGTTGTCGGCAAATAGGTAGAGACGACCCGGCGGGTCGTCTATATTTAATTTAAGAATATTTAATTTAAGAATATTTAAAAATTATAAATTGAGTGGAATATGATTTGCAATCAAGAATACCGTATGGGCAAACGGCTGTTTGCCCTGACTTTTATTCCTTTGATTCCACCCAAACAATAATAAGCAAATTAACCGCCACCAACTACTTTAATATTTCCTTTAAAGCTGGCTGTACCTTTGAATATTGATAACTAAATCCAGCATCAAGAGTCCGTTTTGGCATAACTTGCTGCCCCTCAAGGACAATTATTGCCCCTTCACCGAGCAAACCTTCCAGAGCAAAAGCTGGTACTGGCAACCACGAGGGACGATTCATCACTTTGCCCATTGCGTCACATAGTTCCGACATGCGAACAGGATGGGGAGCAGTCGCATTATATACACCTTCCATCGCCGTATTTGTCAATGCTTGGACAATGAGATTCACCATATCATCAACGTGAATCCAAGAAAACCATTGCTTGCCACTACCAAGGGGACCACCTGCGAATAATTTAAATGGTGTAATCATTTTATCTAAAGCACCACCATTCCCCAAAACAATACCTAAGCGAAAAATTACCAATCTCACCCCAGCATCTTTAACTTTTTGAGCTTCCATTTCCCAAGCTTGACACACTTGTGCCAAAAAATCGTTGCCAGATGGACTCGCTTCATCAAAACTAGCGGTTTCACTAGTGCCATAAAATCCGATTGCGGAAGCATTGATTAAAACACTAGGTTTTGGGTTGGCATTAATTATCGCTTCGACAACTTTTTGAGTCCCCAGCTTGCGACTATTGAGAATCTCTTGTTTGCGTTCTTGCGTCCAGCGTCCTTCTCCAATAGGTTCTCCCGCGAGATTGACTACAGCATCGCATCCAGAGATGGCATCTTGCCAAGTACCAGATGTAGTTGTATTTGCTGAAATAATCTCCACATTTGGGAATGACGTTTTGGGAAAAACTTTTGCAGCGCGATCGCTATTTCTAGTCAATACTAGTATATTTGTATTTTGTGATTGGAGTCTTTTTACTAAATGACTGCCAACAAATCCTGTTGCACCTGTAATCGCGACTTTCATGAAAACCTCTGCCAAACCATTCTTTAATGCTAAAGGCAAAGGGCAGACGAGGGAATGGGAAAACCGAAGAGAAAGAAAAGAAAATTTTATTTGTCGATGAATCAGAAAATACTTGCTGAGAAGATAGTCAAATATTATAGGATGGACTCAATGTTACAAAGCTTGGGGCTATTATGGCTCGGTATACCTGCTCATTTGTTCTTGCTGTTTCAATAAACCATCTTCATGGCTCGCTGATAGAACTTCTACAGAACTGTGGCTTGGATGTGCAATATTACACCCCTGATTACATCATGGCGCGTGAATTTCCTGGTAATATTGCATTCTCCAAATTAGTAACGGTGGAAGGATTAATCGACAAAACAACTGCGACAGAATCAGAAACCCGAATGACTTTAGTGATTAAAAACGAAGAATTACCACTTCAGCTTGATAATCACTGCCGACAAGTTTTTGATTATATTAAAGAGGAAATCGAACATAGTCGTTATTGGAGTTTAATTGAAAGTTTGGCAAGTTCGAGTTAAAAATTTATTGGCATAATTGCAATATTCGTTTGGGATTAAGCGTCCATCTACCAACATATAATTAATAAGGGATTTCCAATTTTTAAAATGTCCCAAATTTTATTGTGGGGTAGGCATCCCTGGCTTTCCAGCATAATAATAGATAATTTATTTATTTCTTCCTTCCTTCCTTCCTTCCTTCCTTCCTGCCTTCCTTCCTTGTAAATACCTAAAGCTAGCTTCAAATAAAAAAGCTAGCTTGTATCGGTTGTGTATATTATGGATATCTAAGGGTTAGTGTTTTGTAGGGACAACTAACAAAAAATAACCTTGATTTGCTAATCTTCCATTTCTTCCGTCATTCCTGGATTAATTAATGTAATGTCATACTCAGTTGAATCAGTTTGTCCGGTTCGCATTGAATCTTTAAGTAGATAATAGATTGCGCGTACCTGAGGTCCAAAAACAACTTCATCTTCGTTTTTGAGATCGTGTGCTGGTAGCTTGCGTCCGTTAATCATTAAACCATTGGCGCTGGGCTTTCCTTTGGCATCTCCATCTACAATTCGATAATAATGGGTTTGGTTATTATCATCGCGTGGAAGCCTAACTAATGTGGCATGACGACGGGAAACAAACTGGGAATTCAAACGAATATCGCACTCGCGATCGCGACCGATAGAATATACTGGACGCTCAAGGGTAATTTCTTTGCGTCCGCGATCGTCTTCTACGATCAATAGATGACTTTCATTAATTTCTGCTGCCATTGGCAAATTGTCGCTAAAATCAGTAGGATTTTGATTAATTAATCTTTGTTGAGTTTTATTTGCTGCCATTCTCTAATCTTGATTATGTAGTATGTGACTAATAGAAATTAGCATTCCAAAAGATGATGCTAAATTAAGCATTCCACCTATGTTTTTGCGCGGAAGAATGTTTTTGGATATATTCTTCTTAGGAGCAAACTTTTAGCTTGGCTAAGTCGGCATTCGCTTTCTGAGAATACAAAATTACACCAGTAGCTACAGACTTGACAGCTTTGGTGCAGATTCAAAAGTTATTGTTTTAATTCTGCACGTACTGTTGTTTTGATGGCATGAATAAATGGTTAAATGAGTTGTGCGTTCACGTACAGTGACTCCTGTGGAGTATTGCCTGTCCATACACCTAGTTGAACCTGAGATTTAGAGTAATCCCAGATTAGAGACACTAAGATTCTGGCAGTTATGCATCTCTACTTAATTGGTAGAAACAACTCGCCTTAGTAAAAGTGAGTTGGTAACGACACTGACTGAACTAAAAGCCATTAATGCGGCAGCACCAGCAGGGTTCAAAACAAAACCGAAGTTTGGAAGTAGAATACCCGCAGCGAGAGGAATCCCAATTGTATTATATGCGAATGCCCAAAATAAGTTTTGGCGAATTTTGTTGAAAGTCGCACGACTCAACCGAATCGATTCTACTACATCAGTTAAGCGATCGCGCATCAGTATAATCCCAGCAGTTTCCATTGCTACGTCTGTTCCTGAGTGCATCGCAATTCCCACATCGGCTTGTGATAAGGCTGGGGCATCGTTTATACCGTCTCCTACCATTGCTACAATTGATTTGGGATTTTCCCCTTTGCCATCTTGCAACATTTGAATTGTTGCCGCTTTTTTGGCGGGGGGAACACCTGCGATAACGTTATGACGGTCGAGATCGAGTTGTTTGGCAATTGCGGTTGCCGCTTCAATGCGATCGCCACTCAAAATCATCACTCGCAAGCCCATTTGATGTAACTTATCGATAGTGGTTTTGGCTTCTGCTCTTAAAGAGTCACTAACAGCGATGATTCCAACTAGTCTATCGCTAACGGTGATATAAACAACTGTTTTACCTTCGTTAGCTAGTTCCTGGGCTTTGGTAATTGCTGTATCGCTCATCACCACACCATGCCAGCTTAACCAGTCTGAATTACCCAACAGAACACTTTTCCCATCGACTAGCGCTGATACTCCCAACCCCGGCTCTGTATGAAAATTTACTGCTTCTGGGATTATTAATTCTTGTGTTAGATTTTTTGTTAGTTCTGGTGTTAATAATTCTGGTGTTTTGGCTGCATTTTGAATTGCGGTAGCTAGAGGATGACATGTACCCCTTTCAACTGCGGCTGCTATTTGTAGTAAAGATTGAGAAGTTAATTTAGAAGTTAGTAGTAGTAGTGAGTTATTTTCTGCCCCTTCTTCTACACCTATATCCTGGGCAAATACAATACAGTCTGTCACCGTCGGTTTCCCAGTGGTGAGAGTACCTGTTTTATCAAAAACAATAGTATCAAGTTTGTGGATAGTTTCTAAAACGTCACCACCCTTAATTAATAAACCACGTTCGGCACTCATTGCCGTGCCGACGAGAATTGCGGTTGGGGTAGCAAGTCCTAACGCACAAGGACAAGCAACAACCATAACTGCGATCGCTAATTTTAAACTTAGTAAAAGTGGGGATTGGAAAGCGGGAATTTGGGAATGCTGAAGCGAATATTCGTGTAAATGTGCCATTGGCATTGTTGCTGGCATGGAAACATTAAGTACAGCATCCGACCAAATATGAGTACCGCAGAAGTACCAAAATAAAAACGTTGATAAAGAAGCACTTAAAACAAAATAGGTAAAATATCCAGCAACAGTATCCGCTAATTTTTGCACGGGAGCTTTACGAGTTTGTGCAGTTTCCACAAGGACAATAATTTGTGCCAGGGTTGTATCGCTACCAATCCGAGTCGCAGCAATTGCGATCGCACTTGATTGGTTGATTGTTCCTGCGGTGACACCATCTCCTGGCTGTTTGATTACGGGTACAACTTCCCCTGTCAGCATCGACTCATCCACAGTCGTTTGTCCGTAAACCACTTCACCATCAACGGGTATTTTTTCCCCCGGCAAAACCTGTAACCATTCCCCAACCCGTACTTGTTCGGCTGGAATTTCCACAACTTCGTTATTAAAAAGATTGGCAAGTGAAGATTGAGCCGAATCTTGTTCTTTTTTCCCTTCCTGCTTCGGTTTCCCGATTAACCGCGCTACCTGTGGCTGAAGTGCCAGTAAATTTTTAAAAGCAGATGCAGCACGGTTTCGGGCTTGTTGTTCTAAAGTCTTTCCCAGTAAAATAAATCCCAACATCATCACTGGTTCGTCAAAGAAGCATTCCCACCCCATTTGTGGAAACAGTAATGCAACGAGGCTGGCGGTATAAGCTGTTACCGTACCCAAACCAATGAGGGTATTCATGTTGGGAGCATTTCGTCGTAACCCCAACCAACCATCAACTATAATCGAACGTCCGGGAATTAATAGTGCGATCGTGGCAAGTCCACAGTGAAACCAAATGTTATTTAATCCCGGTACTAATCGGTCAAGAATATCACCAAAATGCCCTAATGTGGAAAGTAGCAGCAATAAACCCGCAACTATTAGCTGTCTTAATGCTGAACCCATTTCTCGACGATTGCTAGTTTCCTCCAAATCTTTTGCATTTCCGTGAGGTACACGAGGTTGAGTCGGAAATCCACCTACAGTTAGATGTTTTGCCAGTGCTTCGGCATCAACCACACCAATTTCCGACTCAACTACAGCCACTTCAGTTGCCAGATTGACGCAGACATTTACGATCCCCGGATATTGGCTCAACTGACGTTCGACGGAACGCACGCAACCAGAGCATTTCATTCCCCCAACGTCAAGGGTTATTTTTTCTGAGGTGTTTTCTGGATTTTGTTCGGTACTTGAGACAATTTGCATAGGGAATTGTTAGATTTGCGACGAAATTTCAGCACCAATAGCGCCTCTTACTTGAGCGTAGGCTAAATAAGGCAAATTGACCAAATTGACATGCTGTCAAACTAATTAACTTTTCCTTAATTTTTTCAACTTCGGGTTCAACTCACCAGAAGATTTGTGAGTATACCAACGTAGATAAGTAAAATATATAACTGCACCTAGCTGAACGGGGATCAATGCAATTTGACTCTTCCAAAAGTCATCTACACCTAAACTCGATACAGCACTAAAATATCCCCAACCAATCATCAGAAACACCAGTAGTAGCAATTTTTTGTTTCTGAGTTTAAGTATATGCATATAAATCAATATATTTTGATTGAGAAGTTTCAACCTAAATCTTATCAAAAAATAATTTTGAATATACGATTTATAATTTAAAATTTATCAACAGAACTGCCAATACTAAAAAAATCCCTTATCGAGTCACAAACCAATCTATAGGAATTATTGCCTCTTATTATTAAAGATGGTTTGCATTTGAAGATACTGTAGGGGTAAACGGTTGTTTACCCTAATTTTATTACTATATTTTACCCTAATTTTATTACTATATAAAAACTAAAGATAAAGACGCAATATTAATATTGCGTCTTTATCAAAAGCATCTTGAATTTCAGAATAATAATTATCAGATGATTAGAACCAACCTTGCTTGTTTGCAAAGTATGTATCAATAAATTCTTCATGGTTCTTATTCAGATAAATCATTCCTTCAATCAAACCTACAAGCTGCATCACTAAAAATGGAACCCCATAGGCGAAAATAATTCCGAGTAAAGAAACTGCGAGCATAATTGAGCCTTCCGCAGAGTAACCAAGAACAAATTTATGGATACCAAATCCACCAAAAATAATACCACAATATCCAGATAAGACTTGTTTTGTTGCGTGGCTGGGAGTGAGATTTGCCATTGACTTACAACTCCTTAGTAATAATGTATAAAAATTGAAGGTTTTATTTACATCAGAAAAACAAAATTTGTTTCTGTTGTGGTAAGTCAATATTATTAGTAAATAAATTTGCTTACACAAGTAATTACAAAATAGTCAAAAGATATGACTAGTTGCTAATAGCGAATAGTTTGTATAAGAGTCTTCAGCAGATTTTTGTACTCCGAAGTCCAGAAGCCTACAAAATGAGTTATTTGTAGGTTAGGAATTGCCTACCACATCTAGTTTGTTGACATAGTGCCCAATGCCAGATACTACAAGCCGGGAAACCCCTCCGGGTAGACGTTTAAGAAGCTTTTCTTTGAATCGTAAAGTAGTCCGCAAGTGTGGCTACAGTTACCATTTGTTCAACGCACTAATATCAATTACCAAAATAGAGCAACACATGTAATTAACGAAAGTATTGCCATATATGGGCTTTATTACTGCGAATTACAAATTCGTAGCTTGCTTACCGCGATCGCGGGTATTACAAAATTGATATAACTCCTCTACATCGATTATCAAAAATATGCTGATTAGTCTTAAAGTTAATAGTTAATAGCTCATGATTAATAACAAATAGACAAGAGCTAAAATAAGGAATAGTTAATAATTAATGCCTGGTATTCTATAATTAATAATTAGTTAAGGATAAGTATTAATAATTTCTAGAGCTTAAATACTCTAGTAACTATCGAATACTATCTTCAAACAAATAACCAATGATAAATATTGACAACCAATCATTAACGATTAACTGTTATCCACTAACAATTCACGCTAATTAGAATTAACTGTATTTGTGCAACCCCGCTCGATACAGGCAGAAGCATTTAACAGAACAAATAGCCTTTTGAAAGTGTTTCACCATAACGAAAGAAACACTATACATGTATATTGGGAACAAATCGTCAGACTAAGCTTACGATTATCACCGTTTTGGTATGTAACTGTAGTTAAAAATGAAGACAAATAAAGGTACAGCAGCTTTGCCTAATTGAGAGCAAAAATATTTTTCTACTTGCACAATTCAAAGCAATATCATTAAATCCGCTACACCATATTACTTTCTACAAGTTATTGGCTTGACTTCCGGACTTTTTCTCTAGTTGTTATTACCTGAATACTAGCATAGACGCTTTCTAGCCTGAGTTAGTTCCAAACAAAACGTAAAAATTAACTCGCATCTAAATTAACTGCGCTAAATAACCAGTATAAAAATTACTAACGATGATTTAGAAATAATCTGTTCGGAATATAAACCAAATTAAGCTATATAATAACTCTGACTCATACCTGAATTACCTGCTAACAGTAAATAAATTATGTTAAGCAAGGCACTTTATTATATATTTAACATACTTTTAAACTATTGGTTTGTAACTTAATTAACAATTAACCTCACTCATATCCATAAATTTACTGCTGATTTATTTTTGATTGCAATATATTAATGCAAAAGTTAGCTAGTTTGTCAAGGGTATGGACAGACTCACTAATTATTACCACTGCCAAGAACAAATAAACTCAGGAGGGTACTACCGTTCCAAATACTGTGAAGTAGCATTGGGGCAAGGAGGTTGCGACTTCTGGTGTAGACTATTCCCAACACAATCCCCAAGGAAAGCAAGGGTAAAATTTCAGACAAACTAAGGTGCGCGATCGCAAAAATTAAAGCGCTGAGGAGAATCGATCCCCAAACTGGGATGTAGCGTGTGAAGGATGGAAGTAAAAAACCGCGAAATAGGAATTCCTCAAATAGAGGAGCTGCGATCGCGGCAGTCGTAAAGAAGATACCTAGTGTGACTGAATCTTGCCCTTCGAGTGCGAGTTCTAGTAAAGGGTTACTTCCCCCTTGCCCTTGCCATATTTGTTGATTGATTAACGATACTAAAAGTACGATTGGCAGAGCGACGCAATAACCACCGAAACCCCAGAGAATCCATTTACCACCCAAACGGAAGCGAAACCAGCCTTCAGGAAGGGGGAGAAAGGGTTTTATGGCAACATATACAACCAATACGGCACCAATTGCCATTAACACGTAACTGAGCAAGACGTATCCAGCTTGAATGCGAATATTGCTAGTAGCGGGGGGAAGGGGAAGCAAACCAATTATTAAGGGCACTACAAATTGTGCCATTAAGAAAAATCCGCCGACGAAAACTAGTAAAGTTGTTTCAGCATCCCAAGGTGTTAACCATTTTAGTTCGCTATTTTGAGCTAAGAGCGATTCTTTTCCTTTGAGGAAACGTTGAACTATGAGGAAAATCAGCAATCCAAAACCAATCAATAAAGTTAAATTGGGCACAACCCCCACAATTGCTAGTTTAATAACTGCTTGCTCGGCTATATTTTGCTGTGAAGCTTCGAGTGCTAGGAGTGCATCATCACGTTGCTGGAGTCGATAAAGTTGAGATAAGGCAGTATATTGATACCAACCGCTAAGATTGGCTTTGGTGAGTTCTGGTGCATCTGGTAATATACGGGGTGGGTTTTCCCAAATACCTGTTAAAACGCGAGATGTTTTTTGCAAATCTGGACTAATTAAGTTTTGCTCTTGTACTTGTTTCCAAGTTTGGATTGCTAAATCGCTTTTTTGCTGTTGTGCTTGTAAGATACCCAAGCGCAAATCGATTTCTGCTAAGTTTTTTTGCCGTTCTTGAAGAGATTTTAATAAAAGTTGTTTTTGGTTTGGCTGGGATAATGTTGCTTGTGGTTGGGTAGGAATCGGTTGTTCTTGAAGTTTTTTGAGACGATTTTCAGTTTTGGCTAAAGCTACTTTTGCGGACTTTTGGGCTGCTTCGTACTCTTTTATCGCACTTTCTACTGGTTTTTCACCCAATATTGCATTCCGTGCAGTTTGATAATTTTTCTCTTTATTATTTCGATTATCTTGATTATTTTCTGGTTCCCAAGTAGAAGCTTGCAATACCATATCTGTTTGATATAGTTCTAAGCTACTTTTAAACTGAGGTTCTTGCCAACTATGGATTAATGACGAACCAGCCAGTAATACGGTGATTGCTGTTAATAATATTACAACTAATCGTTTGAAGGTCATCGCTACCCTTTTAAATTATTATCTTCTCTTGGAAATTATCGCAATAAACTGCCGGAAGAGACAAATTATTTATAATTTTTATACTCAAAATAGCTTGGAATTGGACTTTTAAACGCAGAGAAGCGCGGAGAGTAGTTTGCGGGAGATTACTCTTCCGCAAAACTACGGGAGGTAAACGCAAAGTTACGCAGAGAGAATAAAGAAGTTATTAACTTAGGAACGCGGATAAAATAAAGTGCAAAAGTATCAAAAGTAGGGTGTGTTAGTGCAGCGTAACGCACCATTCCAAATCAAATCGAAAGTTGTAGGTTATTAAATCCTCATTCCTTAACTGGATTGATTTTATCGCTCGATTTCGGTTTTAATTTTATCTTTTACCCAATTGCGAAATAATTTAAGTAAAGCAATTTCTCCCATTGTTTTGCTTTGTTCGATAAAGTGACTGATATCATTAACTGAAACAATTGGGAAAGCAATACTATAATTACATTTTAAATATTGCATTTCTACTAGTTGATAAAATTGTAATTCTTTCCCATCGTATAACCATAATTCGGGTACAGCTAATGCAGAATAAATGTTAAATTTATTCACCGAACTATTTGTAATATCAATTTCTATTGCTAAATCTGGTGGAATATCTACTTCTAAATCCAGAGTTTTTTTGCTTCGTACTTCTAATTCATTCTGTATGTAATAACAATTATCGGGTTCTATTCCTTTTTTGCTTTTACTTTTTTTCAAAGTTGTAGAACCAGCACTTTTAAGTTCAATTCCTAATTCTTCTGCTAAAGCAACAATCAAATTACCAAAATTGCACTTAGGGTTCTCGTGTTCAAAAAGCGGAGTCATTATTTCCAGCGTACCATCTTCATAAGCAAAGCGCGAACCTCTGTCTTCCCCCGTTTCCCGTAATATCGCTTCAAAGGTTTCCCAGCTAATATTATGTAGTACAGTTCGCTGTTCACCAACCCTTGATGTTGTGGCAAGCATTTTCAATTCCTTTACAACTACAAGCCATATAAACAATTATAGAGACGCTAGATATAACGTCTCTACAAATAGTAACAGATATTAATTATTTCTCTAACCCAATATACTAGCAAAAAAATTCATTGTATCTTTCAAAGCTTTGATAAAACTGTCGATTTCTTCACGAGTATTGTAGAAAGATAAACTTGCTCTAGCTGTCCCCGGAAGGTTTAAATAGCGGTGTAAAGGTTGGGTACAATGATGTCCCGAACGAATTGCGACACCTTCTTGATCTAATAATGCGGATAAGTCATTGGGGTGAATTTCACCAGCATTAAAAGAAGCCAGTGCTGCACGTCCAAAACCGTTAGCATTAGGCTTGGGACCGTATATGGTAATATCGGGAATTGATTCTAATTCTTGGAACAAATAAGCGGTTAATTCGGCTTCATAGGCATGAATTTGATCCATACCAAGTTTACTGAGATAATCAACTGCTGCACCTAATGCGATCGCTTCTCCAATTGCAGGTGTTCCCGCTTCAAATTTATGGGGTAATTCGGCATAAGTCGAATGGTCTAAATATACGTCGGCAATCATTTCTCCACCGCCAAAAAATGGTGGCATTGCGTTCAATATTTCTTCCTTCCCATACAAGAAACCAATGCCACTGGGAGCGCACATTTTATGTCCAGAAGCTACTAACCAATCACATGCGATCGCTTGAACATCAATTGGCATATGGGGTACACTTTGGCAAGCATCAATTAAGACTTTTGCCCCATATTTATGAGCGATTTGGCAAATTTCTTTGACTGGATTAATGCAACCCAAGGTGTTAGAAATATGTACAACGGATACTAATTTTGTTTGATTGGAAATCAGTTGTTTAAACTGTTCCATATCAAAGCTTTCATCTTCAGTCAATTCCACATGTTTGAGTACTGCACCTGTTTTTGCGGCAACAAATTGCCAGGGGACTAAATTACTATGGTGTTCCATCACCGAGAGAATAATTTCATCACCTGGATGTAAATTATTCATCGCCCAACTATAGGCTACCAAATTAATCGCTTCGGTCGCGTTGCGGGTGTAAATAATTTCATTGCGCGAATTCGCATTAATAAATGCTGCGATTTTATCCCTAGCACCTTCATAAGCATCGGTTGCTTTAGCGCTGAGGGTATGTGCCCCACGATGGACGTTAGAATTGTAGCTGGTATAATAGTCACGCCACGTATCAAGGACAAATAGAGGTTTTTGTGATGTGGCAGCGCTATCGAGGTAAATTAGGGGTTTACCATTGATTTCTTGGTGGAGAATTGGGAAATCTTTGCGGACTTTTTCGGCAATGGTTTGAGTTTGTGCAAGAGTCATAATTTAAAATTTAGGATTTGGTAGAGACGACCCGCCGGGTCGTCTGTACAATTAATAAAGCCGGGTCGTCTGTACAATTAATAAAGCCGGGTCGTCTGTACAGGAATTTTGAGTTATTAATCTTATTGTCTTTTTTCCATTCCTCATTTCCCTATTCTCAATTAACCACTAACCAATAACCAATAACTACTAACTATTAACCAATTAAAATTGTTGAACTGTAGTTAAAAGATTTTCACGCAAAGAGGTAACGGGAATATTATTAATAATCTCAGCCGCAAAAGCGTAAATTAACAAATTGCGCGAATCACTTTCATTAATTCCCCGACTTTGCAAATAGAAGATTTCATCATCTTCCAACTGACTGACTGTTGCTCCATGAGCGCATTTGACATTATCTGCCGTAATTTCGAGTTGAGGTTTGGTGTCAACTCGTGCTTTGGGAGAAAGTAATAAATTCCGGTTTAACTGCGCTGCATCAGTCATCTGGGCAGGTTTAGGTACGAAAACCTTACCGTTAAATATGGCATGTGCTTTATCACCAACAATATTCTTCTGTAACTGCTTACCGATCGCATAGGGATGATTTAATGCGATCGCACTATGCATATCCGCAATTTGGCTATCCTTAATCATCGATAATCCATTCAGGGTTGTTTCAGTCTGTTCCCCTGTTTGCAGGATTTCTAAATTGTGACGGGATAATTTGCCCCCAATACTGATGGTATTACAGGTGTATCGACTGTATCGCCCTTGAGTAACGGCTGTTTTGCCGATATGAAACGCTGCTTTCGAGTCGTTTTGAACCCTAGTATGATTCACGCTGGCATTTTCAGCAATCCAAATTTCCGTGACGGCATTGGCAAAATAAACACCCTCCTCTAGTGATACTGATATTTTACCCGACACAAATTCTTCGACAAAAGTAACTTGGGAACCAGTTTCGGCAACAACCAAACAGCGAGGTTGGGAAATTACCGGAGTTTCCCCAACAGTTACATACAGTAAATGAATTGGGGTTTCCACCACGACATTTTTAGCAACCCAAATTACTGCTGCATCTGGTGCGATCGCGGTATTTAATGCTGTAAATACTTCTAAAGCACCTTCAGCTTGGGCAAAATATTCGGGAATTTTTTCTGTATATTCCGCAGGTAAATTAGATAAGTTTGTAACTAAAATTCCTGCTGGCAAACCGGAAACAGACGATAATTTGGGTTCGTAAATACCATTAACAAATACCAAACGGCTGTTTTCGGTTTCTGGTAAAAACTCGATATTTGGAAGTGCAAATTTACCCATCTCAACATGATTAAATTGAACCTGTTTGAGAGCAGATAAATCTGTAAAACGCCATTCTTCATCGCGATTGGTTGGTAATGTGGAATGACGTACCAAATTTGCAGCACTTTCTTTAATTCCCTTTAACCAATCCAGAGACACAACATGTCCCGTTTCTAACGTATTTAGCAAAGCCGTCAAATAGGCATCTCGATTGACCAAACTAGATGTGAGACTAGCGACATCAGAATTAGGAATTGGGCTAGGAGAGACTTGTGGAGAAACTTGTAAAGACACTTTTGTTGTTGTCATCCTATACCCCCACAGTCTCAAAATCTTGTTCCAAAATCCAATCGTAACCGCGTGATTCCAACTCTAGCGCTAGTTCTTTACCACCACACATGAGAATCTGTCCTCGCGCCATCACATGCACGTAGTCAGGAATAATATAATCAAGCAAACGCTGATAGTGAGTAATCATAATGGTGGTATTTTGCGGATTTGCCAACTGATTTACACCACCAGCCACAATTTTCAACGCATCAATATCCAAACCCGAATCAGTTTCATCCAAAATTGCCACTTTTGGCTCTAGTAATGCCATTTGCAGAATTTCATTCCGCTTTTTCTCACCACCAGAAAAACCTTCATTTACACTCCGATTCAAAAAAGCCGAATCCATCTTCACCACATCCAGCTTTTCGTAAACCAAGTCTTCAAAATCAAAAGGTTCCAACTCCTCCAACCCCTGTGTTTTCCGCTTTGAGTTATAAGCAACCCGCAAAAAGTCCAAATTACTCACACCAGGAATTTCCAAAGGATACTGAAAAGCTAAAAATATCCCGCTTCTGGCTCTAGCTTCCGGTTCCATTTCCAGCAAATTCTGCCCCTGGAAAATCACTTCCCCACCAGTCACTTCATAAGCTGGATGTCCAGCCAAAACCTTTGAGAAAGTGCTTTTACCCGAACCATTTGGTCCCATAATCGCATGAATTTCGCCGGCTTTGACCTCAAGATTTACACCCTTCAAAATCGGGGTTCCATCAACACTTGCCGTCAAATCGCGTACCGACAGCAGCACTTCACTATTCTCAATAATCATCTTGCTTTCTTCTCTTTGCGCTCTAAAAGTTTAATACTAATTTTTTGTCTCACGCAGAGTCGCAGAAAAGAGGTTTGCGACTTTACGATTTTGCGCGAGAAGGGAAGGGTAAAATTATCCGACACTACCTTCGAGTTTCAAGCTTAATAACTTGTCAGCTTCAACTGCAAACTCCATCGGTAACTGATTAAATACATCCTTACAGAAACCGCTAATCATCATCGATATGGCATCTTCGGCAGAGATACCCCGTTGCGTAAAGTAAAATAATTGATCTTCGCCTATTTTCGATGTCGAAGCTTCATGCTCGACTTTAGCGGTATTATTTTGTACTTGAATGTATGGGAATGTATTCGCACTGGCATTATCCCCAATCAGCATCGAATCGCACTGAGAATAGTTTCTTGCACCTTTAGCGGTAGGATTCATCTTCACCAAACCCCGGTAGCTATTACTCGAATTACCTGCGGAAATTCCCTTAGAAATAATTGTGCTGCGGGTATTTTTGCCAACGTGAACCATTTTGGTTCCAGTGTCCGCTTGCTGCATATTATTGGTTAATGCAACCGAATAAAATTCACCCACAGAATTGTCACCGACTAAAACACAGCTGGGATACTTCCAAGTAATTGCCGAACCTGTTTCTACCTGTGTCCAGGAAATCTTAGAATTTACACCTTGGCACAATCCACGTTTGGTAACAAAGTTGTAAATACCACCTTTACCATTAACGTCCCCTGCGTACCAGTTTTGCACTGTGGAATATTTAATTTCGGCATTGTCAAGGGCAACTAACTCGACTACGGCAGCATGTAGCTGGTTGCTGTCATACATCGGTGCTGTACAACCTTCGAGGTAAGATACATAACTATCTTCTTCAGCAATAATTAGAGTCCGCTCGAATTGCCCAGTGTCGCCATTATTAATGCGGAAGTACGTAGATAATTCCATCGGGCACTTGACACCCTTGGGTATATACACAAATGAACCGTCGCTAAAGACGGCAGCATTCAACGCAGCAAAGTAGTTATCAGCAATGGGTACGACGCTACCCAAGTATTTTTTTATTAGTTCGGGGTGTTCTTGAAGCGCATCCGAAATCGAACCAAAAATCACACCATCTTTTGCAAGTTTTTCCTTGAATGTGGTGGCAACAGAAACGCTATCAAAAATCGCATCAACGGCAACATTAGCTAGCCGTTTTTGTTCGTTGAGGGGAATACCCAATTTCGCAAAAGTTTCTAGCAGTGTTGGGTCAACTTCATCCAAGCTATTTAATTTTTTCTTACTTTGCTTGGGGGCAGAATAGTAGATAATATTTTGGTAATCAATCGGTGGATATTTTAAGCCCGACCAATCGGGTTCAGTCATCTTCAACCACTGGCGATAAGCCTTGAGGCGAAACTCCAGCATAAACTCCGGCTCGTTTTTCTTCGCAGAAATAAGACGAACAATGTCTTCGCTCAACCCGCGAGGAATCGTATCTGCCTCGATGTCGGTGACAAAGCCGTATTTGTAAGGTTGATTAACTAGGGTTGTGGCTGTGACGCTCATCGGTAGTGTCTCGTAGTTATGGTTAGTGTCTCTTGTGGTTACGGCAGGATTCTCTTTAAGGATGGAGACGGGTTGTTTGACCGTTTCCGATTACCGTTTCTTTTTGAAGTTTCTCTTTGACGTTATTAATCTGCTTTTCCTATCTATTTCACCGATTTCAGCGAATGTATAAACGGTTGTTAGAATTTAGGATATGATTAAAACAACAGGGTTGTTGTTTAACGTATCTTCATTGTACGCTAAATTAACAACAAGATTGTTGTCAAACTAATTTTTTTTAAATAAATTTTGGGGCGAAGATGCAGACTACGCAGCAAACCTCAACGAAGCAAGATATTCTGGAGTATCTTGCAAAACAAGGGAAGGCTTCAGCACTAGAATTGGCGGAAGCGTTGGATATTAGTCCCCAAGCGATTCGCCGCCATTTAAAGGATTTGGAGACGGAGAATTTGATTGTCAATTCGGCAACAGAGCATGGAGGTATTGGTCGTCCACAGCTTATATATAAGTTAAGCCAGCAAGGGCGCGATCGCTTACAGCCAGTCCATAGCTATGGCAATTTGCGGTGTCGCTGTTGGATACTTTAGCCGAAACGGTGGGACGGGAGCAAGTAAGTACGATTTTGAGGAAGCAGTGGGAACGCAAAGCTCTGGAATATCAGCAAGCATTGGGTGATGCTCCGCTATCGGAAAGGGTTGCTATGTTGGTGAAACTGCGAAAAGCGGAAGGCTATATGGCAGAATATCATCCAATGGAATCAAAAGAATTATCTGAATGCGAAAATAGCTTTATTATTGCCGAACATAATTGTGCAATATCTAATGTGGCAGAATCTTTTCCCAGTGTTTGCGGGCATGAATTAGAGATGTTTGCGACTGCACTACCTGATTGTACGGTGGAACGAACCCATTGGATTATTAATGGGGAACATCGCTGTGGTTATTTAGTTAGGGCAAGGAATAGAGAAGTTAGAAGTTAGAAGTCAGAAGTCAGGAGTTAGAAGTCAGGAGTTAGAAGTTAGAAGTTAGAAGTCAGGAGTTAGAAATCAGAAATCAGAAATCAGAAATCAGAAATCAGAAATCAGAAATCAGAAATCAGAAGTTAGAAGTTAGAAATCAGAAATCTTATATGGATATGCGATCGCAACAACCTGGGGCACAATTTTTAACAGAGGAAGAGTCAGCTAAAGTTGACGCAGCTTTGCTTTCATCTCCAGAAAAATTTTTAACGCGGATAACTATTTCCTCTTTAAGGGTATTAACTCACATTGCTAAAGAGTATAATGTTGCGGTGGAAGATTTGACACCCCAGCAAGTAATCGCTTGGTTTGAAAAAGATAGTAAAATTCGTCGAGAAGAGGGAGTTGATGCGGCGTTTTTACAGTGGTAAGTTAGGAGTTAGGAGTTAGGAATTGGAAGTTAGGAATTAGGAATTAGGAGTTAGGAGTTAGGAGTTAGGAGTTAGGAGTTAGGAATTGGGAATTGGGAATTAGGAATTGGGAATTAGGAGTTAGATATGGGTTTATTTAATTGGTTTCCTTGGCTAATATACTAGCTAATCGCTCTAATTCTATTTTTGGGACTTTAGGGGATATAGGTAAAAATAAAACATGCTCCATCAAGTATTTAGCATTTTCCAGTGATGGATAATGAGCAGAATTTACAGGGGATGGTGAGACTATCAAACTAGTAGTTCCCCTGGTGACATCAAAATTGTGCGATACCTACGGTAAGCTCCGCTAACGCAATTTCATCATTAGCACTTCTGGCTGTTTCACGATAACAGGAAATAACCAGAAAGAATGATAACTAGCTTGAATTCCTGGAAATATAATGTTTTTTATATTTGGTTGGAGAATGTCTAGAAAATTTTGGGCTGTTTCGATACGTTTAGAAAAATCTTGAGATTGGCTCTCTTCACATTTACTCAATCTATATGCAAGAAAGTGTACTAAGTGATGGGGAGGAAGATAGCGTATTTTTCAAGTAAATTTCCTTGAGAAAAACCTCTTGTTGTCGCGTTGATTGTCGTATCTAAATCTTTTGATAATATCTTTAAAACTTGGATTACTAAATAATAAATCCCAGGTATTGATAGTGTTTTTAAAAAGAGATACTTCCAAACCCTGATAAAAAACCATAACTCACTTTTTTGGGGATATTGCTGCTGTAATTCTTGAATTTTTTCAGCTATTTTTTGATAATTGATTTGATGTTGGGTTAGATGTTGAATTTCCTTTTTGATTAGAGTTACTCCTCCTCCCAAAGCAGTAGATGATTTAATGGAACCGAAACTGAAAAAACTAATATCAGCTTGTGGATGTCCGTAATATTTACTTCCAGCAAATGCTTGAGCGCAATCTTCTATCAAAATTAAATTATGTTTCTGGCAAAATTCCACATAAGGCTGCAAATCAATTACTGTACCAAATAAATGGGTAATCAGAAAAATTTTTGTTTTGACTGAAACTGACTTTTCTAATTGTTCTAATGATGGTTCGCAAAGTTGGAGAGAAATATCTATAGGAACGGGTATTAGTCTATGAGACTTGATAATCTCGATCATATTTTTAATAGTTATGGCACTCATTAATACTTCCGAATCAATAGGAAGTTGAAGTGACTGCAATAACAAATCAAATGCAGTTCTCACAGAAAATGTAACTATCACTTCTTTATCTACTGAAAAGAAAGATTGAATAATGCTAATACTTTTCTTGATATCAATACTGTGTCTAAAAGAAAGCAGACTACTGATTAAATCGTAATAACTAATATCTAATTGTAATCTTGGATAAATTTTGAATCGTTTTCGATGTATTTGAATACTTTCTGTTATTTGTAATAAATCCATAGTTTATCAGCCATTTAGAAAGAGAGTATTCTCAACTATTTTTAAGTGTACAACAGACCTGTATTCCCAATTAATTTACTGTGGTAAATACCTATACAAAAAAATAGCACCTAACCCGCAGGTGCTAGAAGTAGTGATATTTGGGTTGTAAGAAAAAAATTGTTGTGTCAGTAATTATTACTAGTGCGAGGACTGCGGGCACCAACAGCAGAACCAATCATTGATGCAATTAATCCTAACAGGGAACCAAATACAAACCACCACAAACCTTGACGGATTGCAGATGCAGTTTCACGCGCTTGTTGGGCAGTAACGTTCGTTTGGGGAACATTAACACCACCTTGCTGCTGTACTTGGTTAATAACTTCACCAGCATTTGATGCGGCAACTCCAAACGCACCAGAGACACCGCTTGCAAGTAGCCAAGAACTAACTGCTAAAGTTGTTGCCCAGAGGATTGCACCGTTGAGTAGTGCGGTATTCCGGTTCATTGGACCGCAAGCACGGGCTGTTACCCAACCACCTGTGAATAAAGAAATTAATAAAGCGATAGTTGACCAAATACCAACATTACTAGCCACATCTCCAGCGATAGTTCTAGGTCTACCAGAGCCTTCTACGCTACCTGCTCCAATTGCGGAAAACATGGCACTTAAAATTAATTGTGTAGCTAATGCAACCAACAAACCGGAGATGATTGGTCCCCAACGAACGCGATCGTGATAATCAGTAACTCGACTCACAACTACTGGCTCTTGGATCACATCATCTCCAACCCGATTTACATATGACATAACTTAAATTTTCTCCTGACTAATTGAGTAAAGTTTTTTCTGGTATATTACATCTTTGTTTGTAATTAAATGATAAATACAGTTTGCAGGTATCTATCACTAGAAATAGATATTTAATCTATCTTTGGTAATAAAAATTAGCGGATTACAAATAAATCTCAAATAACCGTAATTTAATATGCAGAAATTTGAACTTTTATAATATTCTCTTAAATAACTAAAGCCTAAAATCATTGGCTGATATCTGGTTACTAAGTAACTTTTCAGTGGTTGTTTAGTAATTTAGCTGGGAAAAATTGTCTTATTTTCCTATTAGCTGCTAGTGAGTGATGACACAGCTTTTTGCAAAGAAATATTGCAAGAATTACATTTAATATTTTTTAAAAATGTATATAGACTAAGGGAATGTTTTAAAAGTGTCTTTTTCTGTCATTTTGTAGCTTAGTTCGCCATAGAAGTGTGCTGCGATCGCATAGCGTATCCGTAAAGTGCATTGATTAGGGTGGGTTAGCGCTTAAAGTAACCCACTAATTTTAGAGATTGACTGCGTTACAGACTATCTTCCTAACGTATCTTGACCGCAGTACCAGAAGCGGTAATCAGGATAAGAACTCCAGATTGGTCAATATTAATAGTACCAGTATCGATTTCGATACCTATCACTGCATCCGCTCCTAAACGTCTGGCACGCTGTTCGAGTTCGCTTAATGCTTTCTGCTGTCCTTCTTCAAATAGCCTTTCATAGCTTCCAGTGCGTCCACCAACGATATCGCGGATGCCTGCAAAAAAATCGCGCAAGAAATTACTGCCATAAACGACTTCTGCGGTAACAATTCCCAAATAGGACTGAACTATGACATCTTGGATTACATCTGTAGTTGTTAAAATCATTGTTTTTCCTCAAAAACATCAGAATGGTTCGTGTTGGTCTTATTAATTTGAGTTTTCCGGGTTTAATGCATCAAGAGATTGGATAACTTAGAACAGTTTTTTGATTCGATGAAATTGATAATAATCCCACTAATTACCATTTCTACAAGATTCTAGAGTCGGGGAACATACTCAATTCATCGTAAATCTTTTGTAAAAGTAAAGATATGGAGTTTTCAAATCTGGAAAATTTTGTTTTAATATACAAGCAATCTCGGAAATTGTAAAAAAAAGTTACAAAAGTCTTTCAGGTAATTTACTGTGTACAATCGAACATCGCTGATTATAAGTTTTCTCTTATTCGGAAGCATTTCAGTAACAGTACCATCAGTAGCTCAAGCTCAGGTATTGGTAGCGCAACGAACAACTCAAGAAGTTAAGCAGTTGCTCGATGAAGGACGCAGACTTGTAGATTCAGGAGATTATAGTGGTGCAATAAGTGTTTATCAGCAAGCTGCCAATCTCGAACCGAAAAATGCCTCTATTCATTCAGGTATCGGTTATTTGTATGCGCTGCAAGGGAACCTTCAGTCTTCGTTATCTTCATACCGTCGTGCAGTCTCGCTGAACCCCAACAATGCGGATTTTCAATATGCATTAGGTTACGTTAGCGGCAATTTGGGTGATAACCGCACTGCGAAGGATGCATATCGTAAGGCAATTCAACTCAATCGCAATAACGTTAATTCTTATCTAGGGTTAGCAACTGTTTTGCTGCGTTTGGGTGATAATACAAGTGCAATGTGGGCAACAGAACAGGCTATGAACTTGGATAGAAACCATCCCCAAGTTTTTGAGTTACGCGGTACATTTTTAATGAAACAGGGTAAATCGAAAGATGCGATCGCACTATTCAAACGAGCGCGAGATATTTACGAAAGACAAGGTAAGCAAGAAAATGTTAGTCGTATCGATCAGACGCTACGAAAAATAGGAGGATGAGGGGATTTTGGATTTTAGATTTTGGATTTTGGATACATTCGCTGTCGCTCAGTACAAGCTTTGGATTTTAGATTTTAGATTTTGGATTTTGGATACATTCGCTGTCGCTCAGTACAAGTTTTGGATTTTGAATTTTGTGGAAAGTTGCGTGTGGAGGAGTTTAAGCAAACTTTTCAAGACGGAGTTTAGATTTTAGATTGCTTCAATATATTGTGGTGTGAGTGATTTTTTGACTATAAACTATCAAATAAACGTCCCCTCGGTTCGATAAAACTATTTTCCTAGTTTGAGGGGTGCATTGTTATTTATATTATTTTAAAGAGGCTAACCAAATTGCAATCAAGATTGCGGATGCTTCTGGGATTTTATAAATTAAAGAGATTAATGCATAAATTATTACTGAATTTTCAAGATGAAAAGCTCTTACGACAGGCTTTGACTCATCGTTCCTATGTTAACGAAAATCCTGGCGAAATTCATAACGAGCGACTGGAGTTTTTAGGGGATGCTTTACTAACATTTATTAGTGGTGAATATCTCTATCGAAAATATCCGGATTTTGCAGAAGATGAAATGACTCGACGCAGATCGGCATTAGTTGAAGAAAAACAGCTTGCCAAGTTTGCGATCGCAGTTGGTTTAAACTCGAAGATGCGCTTAGGTAGAGGAGCGATTCAGGATGGAGGATTTCAAAGTCCCAATCTATTGAGTAGCACCTTTGAAGCGGTAGTGGGAGCTTATTATTTAGATCGCGATCGCAATATCGAAAAAATTCGTCCAATTATCGAAGATTTGTTTGATTCTGTCCCGCAAACGACGGTTGAAGTCCGTTCCAATGTAGATTCCAAAAATCGATTTCAAGAGTGGGTACAGAGCAATTTCGGTACAATGCTGCCTAACTACGTCACCGAACGCAGTGGTGGTTTGGATCACGCACCAGAGTATTTAGCTAAGGTTTTGGTTAGCGATCGCGTTTACGGTGTCGGCAAAGGATGTGGCAAGAAAGAAGCTGAAAAGTGCGCTGCTGAAGATGCTTTATCTAAGTTGAAAAAACAGGGATTAATTTAGTGTTGCGATCGGCAATATTCTGAGGTTGAGGAAGTTGAAATATTGATTAAGCAAAAGTTAGAACAGTTCAAAATCAGTTAGAAAATCAAAGCTGTTAAAATACAAATAAATTCAGCAGTTTTCGTTTAATCATGCGATCGCTGGAGCAATTGACACCAGTACCAAAGTAATTTACTTGTATATTTACTTTCTTTCCATAGCAATAAAAAGCCGCTTTTTCCTCAATATAAATACGCAAATCAAGCTATTTAGGTTTTGATTATTACATTTGTTTGTGGGTGCGATCGCCGTCGAACTCACGTCATCCAAAGCTATCCTCTAGAAACCCGTGTTTCTCCCTCACGATAAATATCAGATCGAGTACACAAGAACCAGAAACCGGGTTTCTTGCAAACGACAAAACCCCGAATAACCAAATAATTAGTTTTTTCCGATATTATTTCTTGGGTTAAGTGATTTCACCCAAGATTTTCGATAAATTACAGAAATTATTTAAACAATCAAATCTCCAAAAATAACATTTTAAATATAAAAAAAAACGGCTCTTCGGTTATTTTTATGGAAAACTTGGTTAAAAATCATTGAAACCCTTATTCTATAAGCGTTTCGGATTTAAAAAGCACCATAATCCTTTATAACCCTTGTCATGCAAGGATTTTGTTCTAATCAATACTCAATGTCAATAAAAGTAACGCAAGAGCCAAAAAAACTGCGATCAGGTAGAAACATAAATTTAATTTATTTGTCGTAAATATGGAAATTTTTGGTTACGCTACGCTTCACCCAACCTACAAAAAATTGCGATTCTACTACCCAGCGATTTGTTGGCGATAACTTTCCTTCAAACGAAAGTGAGAATTTTTCCGCGATCGCTGGTGTTTCCTCTCTTTCTCTGTACATAGTTCTATCTGATACTAGTTTCCCCTGGCTGAGGTAATGCAAGTATTTTTCGCTATTTTTGCCTTTTTTCTTGCACTTGAATATATTTCTCTGGTCTGATATCTTTGCACAGACTCCTTTTTCTATTTTTTCAGCAAGCCCTAACTACGTTGATGCTTGCTATAATTTATACTTTTGTTACTATGTAGAGAATAGTAGGAGTGAGTCTCTTTTTTATGTTTAATTTCTTACAAAGACTTATTTACAAAATTAGTATTGGGTTGTTACTGAGTCTCGGCTATTCTCTTAGTGCTGTTGCTGTTGAAGCATTTGTTGCGCCTGAATCTGGTACTAAGTGGTCTGAAGTTATCGAGCATCCATTGGAGGGTTCAACAGTTTATGATATTGATAAAAGGGGTCGTAAAGGGATACTACGCAGTAGTTGGTCTAGAGCAGGAATTCGCTTTACTCATAACTATTCTGTAGAGTACATCGATCGTATGGAGACAAGGGAAAACATCCAGCGAATTCCTCAGTATGATGGAAATGGAAACGTTACAGACTATCAGGAAATAGTCGGTTACGAACAAGTTCCAGTCTATGGGGTGAAAGAATTTGAGCGCAGTCCTGAATCCATTCGCTTTAATATTAATCAGCAAACTTTTGTCTATGAATCAGGTGCTGTTTCTCCTGAGTTAGGCAATGCATTGGCAAATGCGCCAAATCAAACAATGCGTATCAAATTATTATGGCAGAACGGAAAGACTACTGAGGCGAAAATCGGCAAAGGAACTGTTCAAGCCTGGAAGAAGATTTTTCAGTAGTACGATCGCAATCTTCTGTAAGTGGGGTTCTATTTCGTTACACCTAAAAAATTGTATGAAGAAAACGGAAATTAT
Source organism: Calothrix sp. CSU_2_0 (assembly GCA_012034595.1). Classification (GTDB taxonomy): domain Bacteria; phylum Cyanobacteriota; class Cyanobacteriia; order Cyanobacteriales; family Nostocaceae; genus Brunnivagina. The sequence goes on from JAAUPE010000065.1 coordinate 32,337, forward strand.
TTAAACTACCAAAAGATTTAAAATTAGGGTTTTAATTAAAGCTTGCGGAATAAAGCTAGAATATAATCAAAATAGGGGTTTCAATCCTTTTTATTCCAAGCAAGTGCAAGATTATAGTATTTAGAAGCTCAAAATCCTTGCATTTTGATGGAAAATTATGGGGTAAATTTAGAAACTAATGCTCAAAGCTACTATTTTGTGGGCTGTGTAGCATCTAGGTTCGTTTTATAGAGTTTTTCAGCAGACCCTAATTACATAAAATTGTTGGGTTGATTCTAAAATCATCCCTCCCCGCAAATGAATGCAGGAAGGGAAAAACCTAAAACTCAAACTAAAACCTAAACAACGACAAAATTAACCAACTTACCCGGAACAACGATCGCCTTTTTAATCTCCTTACCTTCAAGATGTTTTTTGGCTACTTCCGACTCACGGGCAAGTTGTTCTAAAGCATCCTTATCCAAACCAGATGGAGCTTGCAAATCTCCGCGTTTTTTACCGTTGATTTGAATTACCAAAGTAATTTCGTCGGTAATCAAAGCTTCCGGATCGAACTTTAACCAAGATTGCTGGTGTACCGATTCCGTATTACCCAATTGCTTCCACAATTCCTCGGCAATGTGAGGAGCAAAGGGAGCCAGTAACAAAACTAACGTATTTACACCCTCACTATAAACCCGCGAATCTTTACAACTGGCATCAGTAACCGCATTACTCAACTTCATCAACTCAGAAATTGCAGTATTAAATTGATAGCCACCTTCCACATCTTCCGTAATTTCCTTAATAGCCGTATGTATCGATCGCCGCAAATCCTTTTCGATTTTGGTCAATTTATCTACTTGCAAGGGCTTAGAGTTTTTCGCTGAACTTCCCCCAGAAGCAACGTAATCTGTCACCAATCGCCAAACCCGATTCAAAAAGCGATATTGTCCTTCAACATCCGACTCATCCCATTCTAAATCCTTTTCCGGTGGTGCTTTGAACAAACAGAACATCCGAGCCGTATCGATGCCGTATTTCGCCATCACATCCTCTGGAGCGACACCGTTACCCTTAGATTTGGACATGGTTGCATAAACTAATTGTAATGGTTCTCCGGTTTTCGGGTCGCGGGGGTCGGCTGCATTCACTAAACTGGTGGGAACCCATTTATCCTTATCGGCTTTGTTCGGGTTCATATAGGTCAAACCCTGCACCATTCCTTGGGTTAACAACCGTTGGAAGGGTTCGTCGAAATTCAACAAACCGCGATCGCGTAACACTTTGGTAAAGAAGCGGGAATACAACAGGTGTAAAATCGCATGTTCGATACCCCCAACATATTGATCCACAGGCATAAAGTCGTTAACTTTCGACTTGTCAAAGACCTGATTTTCGTTTTTTGCATCGGTAAATCGCAAGTAATACCACGACGAATCAATAAATGTGTCCATCGTATCGGTTTCCCGTTTTGCTGGTGTCCCACAACTGGGACAAGGTACATTTACCCAACTTTCCAAATTCGCCAAAGGAGAACCACCACGTCCCGTCAATTCCACATTATCAGGTAACTGTACGGGTAAATCAGCATCGGGTACGGGAACAGCACCGCATTCGGGACAGTGAATAATGGGAATTGGTGCCCCCCAATATCTTTGTCGGGAAATTAACCAATCCCGCAAACGGTATTGAATTCGTGCTTTACCAAAACCTTGTTGTTCGGCATATTCAATGATCGCACTTTTCCCATCACTCGAATTCATCCCATCGAATTGCTGGGAATTTACTAATATTCCAGCTTCGGTATATGCGGTTTTGGGGGACACAAAATCAGGAGACGCAAAATTTTGCGTCTCTACATTATTATTTTCGACGATTACAACTTTGATGGGTAAATTTTGGTCTTTGGCAAATTTGAAATCCCTGGCATCATGGGCAGGAACTCCCATTACTGCACCCGTACCATATTCATACAACACATAATCAGCAATCCAAATGGGTATTTCTTCCCCTGTAAATGGATTAATTGCTTTTGCCCCCGTAGGAATCCCCCGCTTGGGTTTATCTTCTGCGGTTCGTTCCAATTCAGTTTGGTTTGCCACTTCCTTGACAAATGCCTCAACTGCGGCTTTGTTTGCGGTTGTCGTTACTTCGGCTGTCAATGGATGTTCTGGAGCCAAAACCACATAGCTGACACCATATACAGTATCGGGACGGGTTGTATACACAGCAATTTTTCCATCCATCCCCACAATCGGGAACTCCAAATAAGCTCCCGTCGATTTCCCAATCCAGTTCGCCTGCATCAACTTGACCCGTTCAGGCCATCCCGTCAATTTGTCAAGGTCATTTAATAATTCTTCAGCATAATCAGTAATCTTCAAAAACCACTGTCGTAATAATTTTCGCTCAACGATCGCACCACTTCGCCAAGAACGTCCTTCGCTATCCACCTGTTCGTTAGCAACCACAGTTTGGTCAATTGGGTCCCAATTGACCGCAGCTTCCTTTTGATAAGCCAATCCAGCCGCAAAAAATTGCAAAAATATCCATTGCGTCCACCGATAATAATCGGGAGAACAAGTAGCCAATTCCGTATCCCAATCGATCGAGTAACCCAAACGCTGCAACTGCGATCGCATTTGTTCGATATTTTGATAAGTCCACTTCGATGGTGGTACACCCCTATCGATAGCGGCATTTTCCGCAGGCAAACCAAAAGCATCCCAACCCATCGGATGGAGAACCCGATAACCCTGCATCCGCTTGAGACGTGCGATCGCATCTGTAATTGTATAGTTACGGACGTGACCCATGTGCAAACTCCCCGATGGGTACGGGAACATGGATAAAGCGTAGAATTTTGGCTTATTCGAGTCGTGTTGAGTTTTGTCTAAGCCAAGTTCAGCCCATGTTTTTTGCCATTTTTCCTCAATCTCTGCCGGGTTGTATCGGGACTCCACTGAAAATACTCCTATTCACATAAATATTTTTTCTGCCTACATATTTTGACACTCCCCATGCCTAAAGGCGAGGGGATTCTTGCTTCACAGGGATTCCAATGAATTTACCCTCAGCAAGCATCTTGACCGTGTACCCCACGGCTGCAAGTCCGCGTATTGCGACTACCTGAGCGGCTGCCACATCTCTATCAGTTGTATAGCCGCAATTTGAGCAAACATGAGTACGCTCGGAAAGTTCTTTTTTTCCTGTCTCAATTCCGCAATTCGGGCAGATTTGGCTGGTTTTCCGTGCATCTACTTTTTGAAAATAGACATCACGCTTGAAACAAGTTTGTTCGAGGATATTGAAAAATTGACCGAATCCCGCATCAAGACAATGTTTACCCAACATTGAGCGACATAATCCAATCAAATTCAAATCCTCAACAAAAACCATTCCCCCACTGTCACAGATTTGGTGAGACAGCTTTCGTTGCCAATCCTTACGACAATTGGCGACATACTCATGTAATTTCGCTACTTTCTCCTGGGCTTTTTTCCAATTGTTCGAGCCTAATCTTTTCCTAGAGACACGCTGTTGCAGCAATTTCAGCTTGCATTCCGCATCTACAAAAAACCTCGGACGCTTGACCAAAAGTCCGTTGGAAGTGGCGACAAAACTTGTTAATCCGACATCAATTCCTATTGCTTCCCCGTGCGGTAATGGTTGGGGTGGATTAACATCCCATTGGACAGTTAACATTACGTACCATCCAGAAACTTTTCTTACCAACCGGGCTTGCTTGATAACTCCACCATCTGGTATCGAACGGGATTGGCGTACTTTTACCGACCCAATAATGGGTAATTTTACATACCCATTACTCAATGGATTTACACCCAATTGAGGGAACGAGAAAGAACGCATCCGACCCTGCTTTTTAAATCTTGGGAACCCATGATTCTGTTCCCACATACTTACAAATGCTTTCTCAAGTCGTCTTAGCGTTTGCTGTAAGGATTGAGCATTGACACGTTGCAAATACTCTGATTCTTTCCGTGCAGCAGTCAAAGACTTGCATTGACTCGCAAAGGTTGGACGGGGAGCATCGGCAGGAATGATGTAACAACTACGGAGACTGCAAGTGTTTACCTGACAACTACGAGATTTGTACCAGTCTTTTCGCTCTGCCAAAGCATGGTTGTATACCCGTCTATGGGTTTCCAGCCATTCTTCAAACATTCCTATTTGGTTTTGACTTGGCTTTAGCTTAAATTCGTAAGTCAGATTGAACATTTGCACCGCCTCCTGACTGAATTATACACCAAATCTACTATTCATCGGAATGATTTTTAGGACTGCGTTCGCATAGCGTGCCCGTAGGACTTATAAATTCGCGGGCGCACTACTACACCCCATAGTTGAGCCACTGCGTTGGAGAGACAGCTCCGTGGGGGTTTCCCGACTTGAGGCGACTGTCATCGGCTCTGCCGACTTGTAGCAAGTGGCGTTAGAAACTAGGGGCACTGTGCGCGTTTTCCCGTAGATGCCCAAGCTCGCGATCGGTCATTTTTGTAGGCATTTCTCGATTTGTCTAAATACTACAATTGTAATACAAATTTTTCGGATTAGGGTTTGGAGTTTTGTTGTTGGAGTTTTAGTTGCGATTGCATGGTACATCGCGAAAGTGCGAATAAACCCAAATATACCCTCTTGAGATACTAATTAATCTTATTGGAAGGCTTTATAACTTATGAATGATTGAAAGCATTGTGTTTATTTATAGCTTGACACTAAAAACACGGCTATATGTGAATTATCGTAACTTCGGTGGGAATAATAAGGTGAGCAGAGAGAAATAGCTATATTTCTTGAAGTAAATACTAAATTTACCTTTTAATCTAATGTTTTTATTTAAGAATAATCACGTAAAAGCTGCATTATATGTACTTAATTGTACTTACGATATAGAAGATGAAAGCTATTTTTCTTTTAACTCCATACAACATCAAAATAAACAATTTCAAATCAGTGACTACAAGTATTTAATTTGGAAGAAGCAAGTCGATAGCAATAAATCAAAATTAGTATTTTTTCTTATTCATGATTCAGAAGAAGATGGTTCAAAATGGAAGTTGTTTTTGCAGAAATACCAGGAAATTAACGAAGAAATTAAAATTTCTAATTTTCTAGACATTTTCCAACTCCATAACATACGTCAAAATGTGACATTAGATTTACAACAATTAGAATCAGATAATCAAATATTTAGTACAGATTTTCATCCTTACATTACCGTAATACCAACTAAAACTAAAATTATTGATATTAATCAATATATAGGATTCCTATTTGAATTTTGAACGTATGCTGAGTCTCAAAAGCTTACGGTATAAGCTTAAAGCCTAAAAACTCATTCAGAAATCAAACCGGATTCCTATAGCAAGAAGAGATAATCAAAAACATTTCACAAAAGTTCTA
>JAAUPE010000253.1 GCA_012034595.1 Calothrix sp. CSU_2_0
CCCATCCCCAATGCCCCATCCCCAATCGCCCATTGCCCCATCCCCAATGCCCATTGCCCAAATAAACATGTAACAATGGCAACTACAATTATTTCTGGTCGTAATGTCCAATCTCTAGTAGCGATTCCCAAAATTAGGAATAAAGAGAGAAAAAGAATTTGATAGTCGCGTGCATCTTTAAATAGCATCACCCGCCTAATTCCGGGATTTCCCCTAGATGTATTTTTGATTTATGTCTTAATCTAGACGGGTGGTAGTGAAGATAGTGCCGTCGTTACAGAATTTGTTACAGCTAAGGTGATTTCTCAAAATAATCTTACCAATTAAGAGGGCGAACAGCCGTTCGCCCCTACGATGATGTAATGATTATATTTCTGATTATATTTCTGGAATTACGTAATAATACGGTGAAGATATTATAAATACTATATTAAAAGCTTTATAAATTGACTATGCCTATTCTCTTCACCTTTGCTCTCAGCCAAAACCAAACTTTTGAACTGCGATCGCATTACGGTACTCGCAAGTTAGATACGTCAGCTTTAGCCAAGCTAATTAATCTGTGTGAGGAAAACTATTACACTCAAGATTTTGATGAGCGCATTCAGCTAAAAAATATTGGACGGGAATTGTATCAATGGTTGGATGGAAAGGAAGGTTGGTTGCGGCAAGCTTTGGCAGAGACAGATGAGCAGAAAATTTATCTCGATTTAATTCAAACCAGTGAAGCACAAGCTTTAAACCCGCAAACCCAGAGAATTGCGTTAGGGTTAGCGCATTTGCCTTGGGAATTGTTACATGATGGCTCCGGGTTTTTACTTTGGGAAGCGAATATTTTGCCCGTGCGATCGCTCCAACAGCGTCAAAATAATGTTCCAACTATCCAAAATCGTCCGTTACGGTTGCTGTTTATGGCGACTTCCCCGGAACATCCTGGGGTTGCACCGTTGCAATTTGAGCAGGAAGAAACGAATATTTTAAAAGCTACAAAAGACCAACCTCTGGGTTTAGTGGTGGAAGAAAGCGGTTCGGTAGAGGAATTGGGAAATTTGGTGCGATCGTACCCGGAGGATTATTTTGATGTGTTTCATGTGACTGGACACGGGGTAATTTATACGGAAAAAGCTTTTGGGAAATTTTTACCACAAGGTAAGAAAATCAAAGATAATACGCCTTGTTTTATTACCGAGGATGATTTTGGTACCCTTGCCTTTAGGCATGGGGAGTGTCAACTAGCTCAAGCCGTGTGGTTGTGTCTGCGAGTGCAAATATCTCTGACAGCTACCGTAGAAACCTTTGAATTAATGTACAATCGAGTTCCCCAAGGTGATGAGATGGAGGCTTTGTTGGGTGCTGCTGCGGTGTACTTGTGTCAGGTTCGTGGTGCTGAACATCCGCAGTTAGAGGAGTTACAACAGCGTAGTGTCAAGATTTTAGCAGGTGCGGCAGGGGCGCAGGGAATTGAAACCCAGGAAGCGTTTGGGGATTGGTTTGTGTCGCAGCAATTAAATGACCCCGAATATTTTATCCCGCGATTGTTCGAGCGGTTAGAGGAAATAGTTGGGGATGGGTGGCTATTTGAGCGATTTTAGAAGGTTCCATATTAAATTTGCACTTTATTTTATCCACATTCCTAAGAAGGGTGGGAATCCCACCCTTCGATTTAGGTTTACAAACTATCCTTTGGTTTGAATGTCGAGGCAACGTGCAATTCTTTCAGCTGCTTCGCATCCACTCCCGAAGGTGCATCTGTTAACAAACATCGAGCTTGTTGAGTTTTCGGGAAAGCAATCACATCGCGAATTGATTCTTCACCAGATAGTAACATCACCAATCGGTCTAAACCAAAGGCGATACCACCATGGGGAGGTGTACCATATTCAAAAGCTTCTAGTAAGAAACCAAATTTGCCTTGCGCTTCTTCAGGAGACAAACCGATCGCGTCAAATACCCGTTCTTGAACTTCGCGCTGATATATCCGCAAACTACCACCACCAACTTCAAACCCATTAAATACTAAGTCATATGCTTGGGCACGGGCTGTCTTTAAATCGTTGATGTCTTCTTGGTGTGGTGCTGTAAATGGGTGGTGCAGTGCTTCTAAGCGCTTCTCTGAGGGATTCCACTCGAACATGGGGAAATCAACCACCCAAAGCAAATTAATTTTATCGGCTGGAATCAATTTAAATTCTCTAGCAACAAATTGACGCAATCGATCTAAAGTTTTATTCACGGTTTCGGTGTCAGCTGCCGCAAATAACAGTAAATGTCCGGGTTTTGCTCCAGTACGGATGAGAATTTCTTGTTTTTGAGCTTCGCTAAGGTTATCTTTGATAGCACCAATTGTATCAATTTCACCGTTGTCACGAACGCGAATATATGCTAAACCCTTGGCTCCGGCTTCGCTGGCTTCCTTGAAGATATCACCACCGGGTTTGATGCGAACATTGGAGATGGCATCGTTACCGTTGGGGATGGGAAGAATTTTGATAATACCGCCATTTTTGATCGTATCCGCGAAGACTTTGAAACCACTATCTTTGAGGACATCGGAGACGTTGACGAGTTCTAAACCATAGCGGGTATCGGGTTTATCGCTGCCGTATTTTTCCATTGCCTCTACATAAGTCAGACGGGGGAAGGGATGCTGTAATTCAATCCCTTTGACGGATTTGAATATGTGACAAACTAGTTTTTCGTTGAGTTCGATAATTTCTTCCTGGGACATGAAACTCATTTCCATGTCGAGTTGGGTAAATTCCGGCTGTCTGTCAGCACGTAAATCTTCATCGCGGAAGCAACGGGCAATTTGATAATAGCGATCGCATCCCGATACCATTAAAATTTGTTTGAATAACTGGGGTGATTGGGGCAGGGCAAACCATTCGCCTTCATTGACGCGACTGGGTAAAATATAGTCACGGGCACCTTCGGGTGTGGAACGGGTGAGAATGGGGGTTTCAACCTCAATAAATCCTTCACAGTCTTCGAGATAGCGACGCATGGATTTGACGACTTGATGACGCAATTGGAGGTTGTTCGCCATTCTTTCGCGGCGCAAGTCTAAATATCTATACTTTAAACGTAAATCTTCCCGTACTGGGTCTGTGTCTGCGCTCGATACCTGAAATGGTAATTGTTTGCGGACAGCATTGAGAAGTGTGATTTTTTCGGCGTAAATTTCAATCTCGCCAGTGGGAATACGGGAATTTAGGGATTCTTCGGGACGTTGGCTAACTTTTCCAATAACTTCGACTACATACTCGTTACGTAGTGCTTCTGCAATTTCGTAGGAATCTGGAGTGCGCTGGGGATTGCTAGCAATTTGGACAATGCCACTGCGATCGCGTAAATCCAAGAATATCACGCCCCCATGATCGCGGCGACGGTCTACCCATCCGTACAAGGTGACAGTTTCTCCAATATCTGATGCGCGGAGTTCGCCGCAATAGTGAGTTCGCATAGGTCTTATTTCTTAATTTCTTTCGCTAGAGAATGTAATTTATGGTCAAAGCTTTTTCATTATCTAGCATCAACAGTAATTGTAGTAATTCCGGCTCAAGAAAAATCAATAAATTTCAATTTAGGGATTGGGGATTGGGGATTGGGGATTGGGGATTGTAATTTATATATTTCATATTCACTATTCCTATTCCCTAATTTTTATGGTTAAATTCGTCAGTTCCTATACATTTAGCACGTACTAAACTGGGTAATGCTAAATCTCTATTATTTGACTCTATTAAAGACATAACTCTTGACTGAGAAGAGTTTATGGCGATTATCCTGGTTTTATATTCCCTTCGGTTATAACTTGAAGGGAACTATAAAAATGTAAATTAATACACTAAATCACTACTGAATTTTTATGCAAGCTGACCCAAATCAAGTTACCAATATTGATGAGAATGTAGAAACCAATGTCACAGAAACTTCGGAAACCCGACACAAAAGTGATTTTTTGATTCCGCGATCGCAACGTCGCAAGTTCTTTTTTACTTTTGCTTTGATGACGATTGTGGGGTGGGTCGTTGGTGGTATTGTGAGTATTGCCGTAGAAACAGCCATTACTGAGCGATTGGTTCCCCAACTGACACCTAAAACTCAAGAGCTTTGGTATATGTGGGGAACCTATACCAGTTTGTCTATTTTTGCGTTAATTTTTGCCGCAGACCAAGCGATCGCAATATGTCGTCATATTTCTGGTTGGTGGTGGTTGCTTGCGACTAGTTTTGGTTGGATGATTTCAACTAAGGTATCGGATGCTTGGATTGGCTATATTTGGGGATTTGCCGAGTCTTTGAATCGGGAATTATCGGTTGAAGAAGCAATTATTTTGGGGATTGCATCAACTAGTGCTTATATTTTTTCAGGTATTTGGATCGGTTTTTTTCAATGGCTGATTTTGCGTCGTTATGCTCAAAATCCTTGGTGGTGGAATTTTCTGAATTCATTCGCTTTTTTATTAATTAGTTTGTTGTTATGGTTACTCTCATTAGTGCAAACTTCTATATCGGAAGTATACCGCGACCAAGTATATTATTTGGGTGAACAAGGATTAACAGCGTTAATTTTGGGTGTTATTCCCGCAATTGGCTTATGTCGTCTGAAAAAAAAGGATAATTATTAAAACAATTCGCAATTCACAATACTCGCAGAGCGAGAAGCTAAAGCTACGCAATTTGCAACGCGCAAGCTGCTTTTCTTTGAGTAGCAAGCTACGCAATTATGTGAATCTTGCCACAGGGATACGGACAGTGGCAAATTTCAATTTATCATCTTTGCTCTGCCATAAGTGAGTTACGAGATGTTCTATTGTTGATTTTCATACAGGCATTTCACAAAAGTTTTTTCTAATCTAACACTGTAAAAATAGTAAAAATTATGAATCAAAATAACCAACCACCTACTGCTAAAAAACAGCCACATATTTTAGAATTACATGGTGATAAACGCATTGATAATTACTTTTGGATGCGTGATATTGAGAATCCAGAAGTAATTGCATACCTGGAAGCGGAAAATGCCTATACAGAAACGATAATGCAACCGACTAAAGCAATGCAACAACAGCTTTATGAGGAAATGCTTTCGCGCATTAAAGAAACTGACCTTTCCGTTCCGATTCGCAAGGATAATTATTACTATTATTCACGAACAGAGGAAGGTAAAGCTTATGCAATTCACTGTCGTAAAAAGGATAGTTTAGATGCAACTGAAGAAATTTTAATTGATGAAAATGAACTTGCAGAAGGTCAAGATTATTTTAGTTTAGGAATCTTCCAAGTTAGTCCCAATCATCAACTTCTAGCTTATTCAGTTGATATTAATGGTTCGGAAAGATATATACTTCATTTTTTAGATTTAACAACATATAAATTATATCCAGAAAGGATTCCAGACACATATTATTCATTCGCTTGGGCAAATGATAATAAAACAGTTTTCTACACCCAAATCGATGAGGCAAACCGTCCTTATAAACTATTTCGTCATCAGTTAAACACCTCAGAATCCCAAGACAAACTAATTTTTCATGAAGCTGATAATTCATACTTTTTATCTGTGGGAACAACTCGCAGCGAAGCGTATATAATCATGAGCATCGGTAGCCAAGTTACATCAGAAGCTTATTATTTAGATGCAAATAAACCTACAGATGCATTTGAAATTATTCACCCTCGTATCCAAGGTATCGAATACGAAATCGACCATCATGAAGATTATTTCTATATAGTTACAAATGATGATGCAATTAATTTTAAATTAATGAAAGCACCAATCACTTCACCTTCTAAAGAATATTGGGAAACAGTAATTCCCCATCGTGAAGATGTCATGTTATCGGGAATTAGCATTTTTGAGAAATATTTAGTTATATATGATCGCAAAAACAGTTTACCTTGTGCCACAGTGCGAAAATTCGCTACTGGTGAAGACTATAATATTAGTTTTCCCGAACCAACATATGCTTTTTTTGAAGGTAGCAATCCCGAATACAACACAGATACATTACGCTTCACTTACACGTCATTAGTGACTCCACCATCGGTATTTGATTATGATATGGAGACTAATACACGAGAATTAAAAAAAGAAGCTGAAGTATTAGGTGGATACGAGAAAGCAGAATATACTAGCGAAATGTTAATGGCTACTGCTGAAGATGGTACAACAATTCCGATTTCGATTGTTTATAAAAAAGGTACATTAAAGAACGGAGAAAATCCATTATATTTAACTGGATATGGTTCCTATGGATATTCATCCTCAGCAACATTTTCATCAAATCGCCTATCCCTACTAGATAAAGGATTTGTCATTGCGATCGCGCATATTCGTGGTGGTACAGAAAAAGGACGAAAATGGTATGAGGATGGCAAGTTTTTAAATAAGAAAAATACTTTTACTGATTTTATTTGCTGTGCTGAATATCTAATTAATCAAAAATGGACTTCTTCTGAAAAATTAGCGATTTCTGGTGGTAGTGCAGGTGGTTTATTAATGGGAGCAGTAATTAATATGCGTCCTGAATTATTCAAGGTTGTCGTTGCTGATGTTCCATTTGTCGATGTCGTTACAACTATTCTCGATACATCGTTACCTTTATCAGTACTTGAATGGGAAGAATGGGGAAATCCCAACGATAAAATATATTACGATTACATCAAATCTTATTCACCATACGATAATGTCGAAGCGAAAAATTACCCCAATTTATTAATTACAGCAGGTTTAAATGACCCTCGTGTAAAATATTGGGAACCTGCAAAATGGGCAGCAAAGTTACGCGAATTCAAAACCGATAATAATATATTACTTTTAAAAACAAATATGGGTGCGGGACATGGTGGTGCTTCGGGAAGGTATGAAAGTTTGAAGGAATTAGCTTTTGAATATGCTTTTATTTTCAAATCGTTAGAAGTTAGAAGTTAGAAGTTAGAAGTTAGGAGTTAGGAGTTAGGAGTTAGGAGTTAGGAGTTAGGAGTTAGGAATTAG